>NZ_BMOM01000011.1 GCF_014647075.1 Deinococcus aerophilus
ATCAGAACCATACGTCTGAGAGGCCATTCCTCATGGTATTTGCTCGCCCAGAGAGGCGTGAAATTCCAAAACGGGCTCTAGGCGGAAGGCGACTTGGGCGGCAGCAGCAGTTTGCCTTCCAGCGGCGTGCTCAGCACGATGCTGGTGTCGCAGGTAAAGCCCATAGCGATCAGTTCGCCGAGCATGGTTTCCAGCGCGCCCACATCCGGCACGGCCACCTTCAGGATGCAGGAGTTGTCGCCGGTCACGCTGTGGCATTCCAGCACGCCGTCATGCGCGCCGGCCCAGCGCACCAGCGTGGGGTCGTTGCGGCCCGAGTCCTGCACGCCGATAAAGGCGGTGATGGTGCGGCCCAGCGGACGGCTGGCCACGCGCACGCCGTAGCCCAGAATCACGCCCGCGTCCTCCAGACGGCGTACGCGCTCGGTCACGGCGGGAGCCGAGAGGCCCACCCGGCGGCCCAGTTCACGCATGGACAGCCGTGAATCGGTCTGAAGTTCCTGCAGGATGCGGTGGTCCAGGGGATCGAGCGAGCCGCCGGTTTGTCTCATCATCAGAGCTTAACACCCTGCTTGGCGTTTGCAAGGTCAGGCATGGCGTTTGCCACCAGAGCGGCCAGCCGACCCCACCACTTTGCCGGTCTCCGGGCCTTCCAAAGGGATGTGCTGGACGGAAAGAATAGAGGTCAAGCAACTCACGTTTCTCTTTTCTCCCGGAGGTTCATCATGTCCCATGCTTCCCTGCATCCCCAGGCGACCACCCGCAGCCAGCAGATGCTGCCCCGAGGCCACCGCGCCGCCAAGTGGCGCGACGTGCCCGACGAGCAGTGGTACGACTGGAAATGGCAGCTGAAAAACCGCATCAATTCCGTGGCTGAACTGGAAGAGGTCATTCGCCTCACCGAGAGCGAGCGGCTGGGGGCCAGTGCCGAGGGCATCTTCCGTCTGGACATCACCCCGTACTTCGCCTCGTTGATGGACGCCGAGGACCCCACCTGCCCGGTGCGCCGTCAGGTGATTCCCACCCACCATGAGCTCGAACCCTTTACCTCCATGATGGAAGACTCGCTGGCCGAGGACAAGCACAGCCCCGTGCCTGGTCTGGTTCACCGCTACCCCGACCGGGTGCTGATGCTGGTGACCACCCAGTGCGCGAGTTACTGCCGTTACTGCACGCGCAGCCGCATCGTGGGCGATCCGTCCGAGACCTTCAATCTGGCCGAGTACGAGGCGCAGCTCAATTACCTGCGCAACACCCCGCAGGTGCGCGACGTGCTGCTCTCGGGCGGCGATCCGCTGACCCTGGCCCCCAAGGTGCTGGGCCGCCTGCTCTCGGAACTGCGCAAGATCGAGCACATCGAGATCATCCGCATCGGCACGCGTGTGCCCGTGTTCATGCCCATGCGCGTCACCGAGGAACTGTGCGAGGTGCTGTCGCAGAACCACCCGGTCTGGATGAACATCCACGTCAACCACCCCAAGGAGATCACGCCGGAGGTGGCCGAGGCCTGCGACCGCCTGACCCGTGCGGGCGTGCCGCTGGGCAACCAGAGTGTGCTGCTGCGCGGCATCAACGACCACCCGGTGATCATGCAGAAGCTGCTGCGCGAGCTGGTCAAGATCCGGGTGCGTCCGTACTACATCTACCAGTGCGACCTCGTGCACGGCGCGGGCCACCTGCGGACCACCGTGAGCAAGGGCCTGGAGATCATGGAGAGCCTGCGCGGGCATACCTCCGGCTACAGCATTCCCACCTACGTGGTGGACGCCCCTGGCGGCGGCGGCAAGATTCCGGTGGCTCCCAACTATGTGCTGTCGCACAGCCCCGACAAGCTCATCCTGCGCAACTTTGAGGGCTACATCGCCGCGTACACCGAGCCGACCGATTACACCGGCCCCGACATGGCCGTGCCGGCCGAGTGGCGGCGCAAGGAACCCGGTCAGAGCGGCATCTACGGCCTGATGGAAGGCGAGCGCATTTCCATCGAGCCCGCCGGCTTCAGCGAGACGCACCACCGGCCCGGCGAGGTCCAGCACCGTCTGAACAGCCGTGAGGACAAGTGGGCGGCGTACGGCGTCGGCGCGGTCAGCGTGAGCGACACGGCCCCGGACGGCAAGAGCAACGAGCCGATCCCGGTACACAGCGGGGATTGAGCGGCGTGCCGGACCCGTCCGGCGACCGTTGTACCGCGCAGATTTTCCGATCACGACCCCTTTTGCAACGCAGATTGCAACGCAGGAGAATTCACCATGACCACCCTTTCCAGACCCCGTCAGCCCGAACTCAAGACCGCCCTCCCCGGTCCCAAAACACAGGCCATCATGGCGCGTGACGCCCAGCATCTGTCCACCTCCTACATGCGCCCGTACCCCTTTGTGCCGGACCACGGCGAGGGCGTGTGGCTCAGCGACCCGGACGGCAACACCATGCTGGACTTCTTCGCGGGCATCGCCGTGTCCACCACCGGCCACGCCCACCCGCATGTGGTGGGGGCGGTGCAGGACCAGGTCACGAAGTTCACCCACGTCTGCCTGACCGACTACCCGCAGGAGATCACCACCAGCCTCGCCGAGCGCCTCGTCAAGCACGTGGAGCGTCCCGGCGAAAAATGGCGCGTGTTCTTCGGCAACTCCGGCGCGGAGGCGGTGGAGGCCGCCGTCAAGCTGGCGCGCAACCACACCGGGCGCACGCACATCATCTCCACGATGGGCAGCTTTCACGGACGCACCTACGGCGCGATCACGCTGACCGGCTCCAAGACCAAGTACAAGCGCGGCTTCGGGCCGCTGCTGCCCGCCGTGTCGCACGTGCCGTACCCCAACCCCTTCCGCCCGCCGCTGGGGTCCACCCCCGAGGCCTGCGGACAGGCGGTCCTGAACCACATCCGTGAACTGTTCGTGGGCGTGATTCCCGCCGACGAGGTCGCCGCGATCATCGTGGAGCCCATGCAGGGCGAGGGCGGATACATCGTGCCGCCCGCCGACTTCCTGCCGGGGCTGCGGGCGCTGTGCGACGAGCACGGCATCATGCTGATCTACGACGAGGTTCAGGCCGGCATGGGCCGCACCGGCAAGATGTTCTCGTTCCAGCACTCCGCCATCTACGGCGAGGTCCAGCCCGACATGATCACGGTGGCCAAGGGCATCGCCTCGGGCATGCCCATCTCGGCGCTGCTGGCGAAGGAATCGGTCATGACGTGGCCGGTCGGCTCGCACGGCTCCACCTACGGCGGCAATCCGGTGGCGGCGGCGGCGGCCCACGCCACGCTGGACCTGATCGAGGGCGTGGTCAAGCACCCCGGCTGCGGCGAGAGCCTGATGCAGAACGCCGCCGATGTGGGCGGGTACATCCTGGGTGAGCTGAGGGCCATGCAGACCGAATTTCCTTTCCTGGGTGACGTGCGCGGCGAGGGGTTGTTCATCGGTCTGGAATTCGTGAAGCCCGACGGCAGCCCCGACGGCAAGCTGCGCGACCGGGCCAGCACCGCGATGTTCGAGCGCGGCCTGCTCAATCTGGACTGCGGCGAGGCCGTGATCCGGGTCAGCCCCCCGCTGATCCTGACGCGGGAGGAAGCGGCGACCGGACTGGAGATCATGCGCGCGGCGCTGAGGGGCCTGAAATAACACCCCGGGGCGTACAGGACGCCCCTCACCTTTCTTCACCCGCCATGGCCTGAGCGCAGCTGAACTGCGCCGGGCCGTGGCGGTCCGTAGTGCCACGTGGGCGAGGGCACACCGGCAGGAGGGTGCAGCGTGCGCCCGACTGATCGCCTGCGAAGTTGGTGCCTTGCGGAGCGGGCGGTCCACGGTGTCCCCATCGAGCTCGCCCAGCACCCACCGTGACACGCAGCGCCAAACTTTGTGGGCAGATGGGTCCCTGGACAGAAGATGGTGCGCCACGCCGACCCACCACCCCTCAACCGGGATGAGTTCCTCATGACGGAAGTATGTGGAATTCGCTAAGCTTGGCTCCTGTCCTCCGTCCGCCTCCCGGCTTTCCTGAACGACCCCGCCTCCCTCACCCCGATGGGTGGGGGGTGCGGCGTCGTGCTGGAGCGCTCCCGCCCGCCACTTCCGGCACATTCACGCGTACCACAGGACCAAACATGAAAAAACGGACCCTTCTGTCTCTTGCCCTTCTCCTCAGCGCCTGCGGTCAGTCTCCTTCCACCGCGCCCCACCAGGCGACAAAGAGCACGGCCCAGTTCCGGATTCTCTCCCTGCCCGCCGAGGTCCGCGAGGTAGTCGTGGACGTGACCGGGACCGGCGCCGACAACGCCAGCGAGGTGCGCAGCGTGACCGCCACCCTGAGCGGCGGCACGGCGAGCGTGTCTCTGCCGGATCTGATCAAGGGCCGCTACCGGGTGGTGGCCCGCGCCTACGACGGCATGGATGCCGACAAGGTGGTGCTGTACAAGGGCACCCTTTCGGTGGACTTCCAGAGTGAGGCGGTCTCGGATCTGCGCGTGAACCGCGTGACCAGCGCCATCATGGTGACGGCCACCGGCGTGACGGGCAAGAGCAATGTGCTCGTTGCCAAGGTGGGCGACCTGGAAGCCCGCCTGCTGGCCAACGGCAACACGGCCACCGGCGTGCTGCAGGGCGTGCCCACCGGACGTGGCATTCAGGTGATCGTGAACGGTACCTCGACAGCGGGCGCGCTCGTTCAGCAGGGCGTGGCCACCGTGCGCCTGAGCGAGAACGATCAGACCGTGACCCTGCCCCTCTCGGACGTGAACAACGAGGTGGCCCCGAACGCGCCGGCCCTCAGCGGTGAGGCGAGCGTTAAAAACAACCAGCCCTACACCCTGACGGTGGGAGCCAGCCAGAACCCGAACGGACCGGAAACGCTGCAAAGCGTGGATGTGGACTGGGGCGACGGCAGCGCCCCCACCACCCTGACCCTGAACGGCAAGAGTGCCGAGGTGCGCCCCACCCACACCTACACAGCCCCCGGCAACCGCACGGTCTCGGTCACCGTGACCAACTCGGCGGGCCTGAAGAACGCGAGCAGCCTGAACTTGAATGTGCTCGATACCGTAACCGGGAACGTCACGGTGGACTTCGGGGCCGAGGTGACGCCGGTTCAGCTCACCGCCCAGGACGTGCCCACCTCGGCCGAACGGGTGGTGGCCACCTTCACGGCGCCGACCAGCTTTCAGGGCAACCGCCTGGGTGCCCAGGACCTCAAGGTCAGCTACACGCTGGAGCTGATTCCGCGCGGCGGCGGCGTGTGGAGCGGCGGCCTGAGCCTTCCGGTGGGCATCACCCACCAGACGGCGCTCACCGCCTACGTGAACGGCCAGCCGGTCGCCGGCGCACAGGGCAGCGTGACCCCCACCGTGGGCCATCCCGCCGTCACCCTGCCCTTCGGAGGCAACGGCCCGGTGGCCTGCCCCGCCGGCGCCACCATCACGCCCATTTCCACCGTGCAGGGCTCTGGCAGTGCCAGCCCACTGGTGAACCAGACCGTGACCGTGCGCGGAATCGTGACCCTGGACGCCCAGAGCGGTCTGGGCGGGTTCTTCGTGCAGGACCTGACGCCCGACGCCGATCCTCAGACCAGCGAGGGGCTGTTCGTGTACACCGCCTCTGCGCCCCAGCCCGTTAAGGCGGGCGAAGTGGTGGAGGTCTCGGGAACCGTCAAGGAGTTCTTCGCCTCTACCCAGCTCGATACCGTCACCACCGTGACCTCCTGCGGGGAGATGACGCTGCCCGCCGCCACCACCGTGAGCTACCCGCTCGCCTCACCGGACGCACTGGAGGCGGTGGAAGGCATGCTGGTCCGGGTCACCACGCCTATGACCGTGACCAATACCTTCACGCTGGGCCGTTACGGCGAGCTGGGGCTGTCCAGCGGGGGACGGCTGTTCAACCCCACCAACGGGCAGGGCGGCACGCTGGAAGAGGCGAGGAAGCGCACCCTGGTGCTGGATGACGTGAACAGCAAGCAGAACCCGCCGACCATTCCCTACCTGACTTCCGGCGATCCCGCCACCGCCACCCGCCGCGCAGGCGACACGGTGACCGATCTGCAGGGCGTGATGCACTACGCGAACAACACCTTCAAGCTGGAGCCCACCGTGGCCCCGATGTTCACGGTGTCCAATCCCCGCACCGAGGGGCCCAAAGCCGTGGGCGGCACCCTGAAGGTGGCGGGCGCAAACGTCCTGAACTACTTCACGACCCTGGGGTCGGCTGGCCGCGGAGCGTCCAACGCCACCGAATTTGCCCGCCAGAAGGCCAAGATCGTGGCCGAACTGCGCGCGCTGGACGCCGACGTGATCACCCTGATGGAGATCGAGAACAACGGCGAGACGGCCCTGGACGATCTGGTGGCCGCGCTGAACGCGGCGGCGGGCCGGACCGAGTACGCCAGCGTCAAGACCGGCACCGTGGGCACCGACGCCATCCGCGTGGCGATGATCTACCGTCCGGACCGGGTGAGCACCGTGGGAGCGCCGCGCACCGATACCGACCCGGTGTACTCGCGTCCGCCGGTCGCGCAGACTTTCCGGGACATCACCGGAAAGGGTGTGTTCACCGTGGTCGCCAACCACTTCAAGAGCAAGGGCTGTGGCAGCGCCACGGGCGCCAACGTCGACAGCGGACAGGGATGCTGGAATGCGCTGCGCGTGGATCAGGCAAAAGCGTTGCTCGCCTTTGCCGACAAGCTCAAGGTCACGGACCCCGACGTACTGCTGATGGGCGACCTGAACGCCTACGGCGAGGAAGATCCGATCAAAGCGCTGGAAAATGGCGGATTCGCGAGTCTGAACAAACGCATCCCTGCGGATGACCGTTACTCCTTCCAGTTCGACGGTCTGTTCGGCTATCTGGACCACGCCCTGGCGAGCCAGAGCCTGGACGGCCAGGTCACCGGTATTACCGAGTGGCACATCAACGCCGACGAGCCGGTGGTGCTGGACTACAACATCGAGTACAAGAACAACCCCGGGTGCACGGGCAGCAGCTGCACCTCGCCTGACCTGTACGCGCCCACGCCCTACCGCAGCAGCGACCATGACCCGGTGCTCGTGGGCCTGAGCCTGACGGCGGACGCTGACCCCACCGTTCCCCTGACCGTCACGGCGGGCGGCGAGTCCACTGCCACCACCGGTCAGCCCTACACCCTGAACATCTCCACGGGCGGCGCGCCGGAGACCCTGAACGTGGCCTGGGGCGACGGCCTTACCGACACGCTGTCCACCACCGCCACCTCGGCCACCCACACCTATGCGGGCACCGGACCCTTCACCATCACCGTGACGGCGGGCCGCGGCAGCGAGATGGCCACCGCGACCCAGGCGGTCACGGTTCAGGCTGCGCCCGACCCCGGCGTGGGCCGGCTGGTGATCAGTCAGGTGTACGGTGGCGGCGGCAACAGCGGAGCCACGCTCAAGAACGACTTCGTGGAGCTGTTCAATGCTGGGAAGGTCGCTGTGAGCACGGCGGGCAAGAGCCTGCAGTATGCGAGCGCGGCGGGAACCTTCAAGGATGCCAGCGCGGATGCCACGGCCAATGCCAGCAACACGACCTCCTTCGCGTTGCCCAGCGTGACCATTCAACCCGGCGCCTACTATCTGGTCCAGCTGGCCAAGGGCACGGGGGGAACGCAGGATCTGCCCACCCCGGACGCCACCGGTGCGGTGGCCATGAGCGGCACCAATGGCAAGGTCGCGCTGGTCGGCAACCTGGAAGCCATCACCGGCAAGACGGATGCGGACGTGCTGGATTTCGTCGGCTACGGCTCGGCCAGCGAGTTCGAGGGCACGGCGGCCACGCCGGTCCTGAGCAACACGACCGCCGCCCTGCGTGCCGGGAACGGCTGCACCGACACCGATCAGAACGGATCGGACTTCACGGTAACCGCGCCGGCTCCGCGCAACAGCGCCGCGCCCACCCACACCTGCCCCTGAGCTCCTGAAACAAGCCTGCCCGGACCATCCCTGCGGTGGTCCGGGTTCTTTTTTGGATGCTGTTTTTCGTAGCGCACACCGTGGGCGGAGCACCAGGGACCATCACGCTTGACCGCACATTTAAAATGTGACCTGTGCAGCGACGGGATGGTGTACCATGAGCCTCATGCTTTTTGAGGAGACTTCCTTTGGTGCAGCTTGATTCCGGCGCGGTGGCTGAAGGCCGCGTGACACGTGTGACCGATTTCGGCGCCTTCATCCAGTTCGAGAACGGCGAGACAGGTCTGGTTCACATCTCGCAGATCGCCCACTCGTTCGTGCGCAACATTCACGACCATGTGCGCGAGGGCGAGAACATTGAAGTCAAGGTGCTGGGCCGCGACGAGCGGGGCCGCCTTGACCTGTCCATCAAGGAATTGCTGGAAGAGCCCGAGGAGGTGCCCCGCCCACGCGCCATCGGACGGCAAAGCCCGCAGTTCGAGGCCAAGCTGCGCTCTTTCATGCGCGATGCCAAGGAGCGCACCACCGCCGGCGGCCCCAAGAAGCCCGGCGGCAGCGGCGGCAAGCGCAAGAAGTAAGAGAACCACCCGAATTGTCCCGGCCACTGGCCGGGCTTTTTGTATTCCTTCGGATGTGCCCTCTTCGGCTTCCGGATGCCTTAGCCTGGGGGCATGACAGCTTCCTCCAAGAAGACCCTGAACGTGACCTGGCTGGGCGAACAGCGTTATCTGGGCGTCAGTGCCAGCGGCCATCAGCTGCTGATAGACAACAGTGCCACCAAGGTCGGCGTCTCGCCGATGGAGGCCCTGCTGGGGGCGCTGGCGACCTGTACGGCCTATGACGTGGTGGAGGTCATGAAAAAGCGCCGCACGCCGCTGGCCAGCTACCGTATCGAGGTCGAGGGCACCCGGGCCGACACCGATCCCAAGCGGTACACCCATATCACTGTGCGGCACATCGCAGGCGGCCAGGGCGTGACGGCCGAGGCGCTGGAGCGCGCCGCACACCTGAGCCACGAGAAATACTGCTCGGTGGCGGGCAGCCTGAACAGCGAGATCACGGTGGAAACGCAGCTGGAAGGCCCCGCCCAGGAGGCGGTTCGTCCGGTCTGAGCTAGGTTCCTCCCCACCCGCCCTGCGTTTCGTGCCCTGCCTGGAGACCCCATGACCCCACTGCCTGACCGTTTGCACGCCGCCCTCTGGCCCTCGCCCAACGCTGACCGGTCCCGCCATGCCTGAGGCCATCGTGGTCGGTGCCGGGCAGGCGGGTGTGCCGCTGGCGCGTGATCTGGCGGGCGCCGGCTGGAGGGTCACGCTGATCGAGCGGGAGCATGTGGGCGGAACCTGTGTCAACGAGGGCTGCACCCCGACCAAGGCCATGATTGCCAGCGCCCACGCCGCCCATGTGGCCCGCAGTTCCGGTGAGCTGGGTGTTCACGTTCAGAGCGTCCGCACCGATCTGGGGCAGATTGTGGACCGGGTGCAGGGCATCGTCACGGAGTTCCGGGAGGGCAGTGAGGCGGGTCTGAAGAAGGCCGGAGTTGAACTGCTTGCCGGGGAAGCCCGCTTCAGTGGGCCCCGCGAAGTGCAGGTCAGTCTGAATGACGGTGGACAGCGGCAGCTGCGTGCCGACTACGTGTTCATCAATGTGGGCGCGCGGCCCCGCTGGCCCGAGCTGCCGGGGGTGCATGAGGTGGGGGCACTGACCTCGAAAGAAATTCTGCACCTGCGCGAGTTGCCCTCCCATCTGCTGATTCTGGGCGGCGGGTATATCAGCCTGGAATTCGCACAGATGTATGTGCGCCTGGGCAGCCGCGTGACCGTCGTGGAGACGGGAGAGCGTCTGCTGCCCCGCGAGGACCCGGATGTGGTGGCGGCGCTGCGCGCGGTGCTGGAGGCGGAGGGCGTCGGGTTCCTGCTGGGGGCACAGGCCGTGCAGACCCGGCGCGAGGGCGGGGAGGTCGTGCTGGAGGTCCGGCAGGGCGATGAAGCGCGAACCCTGAGCGGCTCGCATCTGCTGGTCGCGGTGGGCCGCGTTCCCAATACCGAGCACCTGAATGTGGAGGCGACGGGCGCCAAACTCGACCGACACGGCGCGGTTGGAGTGGACGGGCACTTGCGGGCCGCTGAGGGGGTGTATGCGCTGGGCGACGTGAAGGGCGGGCCGGCCTTCACGCACATTTCGTATGACGACCACCGCATCGTGCGTGACGCCCTGCTGCGGGGCACCGAGCGGTCCTATCACGACCGCCCGGTGCCCTACACCCTGTTCACCGATCCACAGCTGGGCCGGGTGGGGCTGGCCCGGCAGGACGCATGTTCGCTGGGCCGCCCGACGCGGGTCTATACCCTGCCGATGTCCAGCGTGGCCCGCGCCATCGAGACGAACGCCACCGCCGGGATGATGCGGGCCGTGGTTGACGATGCCAGTGATCTGCTGCTCGGCGTGACCGTGCTGGGCACAGAGGGGGGAGAGGTCATGAGCGCCCTGCAACTCGCCATGATGGGCGGCCTGAGCGCCTCGGACCTGCGCGGCGCCACCCTGGCCCACCCGACCCTGTGCGAGTCCATCAACAACCTCTTTATGAGCACGCCGGAAACGCTGGACGGCCAGGACGACCCCAGCACCTGAGCCCCGGCGCCGGCTGCAGACGCAAAGCCCCGTTCCAGGTTCCAGTCATCCCGGCTGCGGTCACGGCACCTGCTGGGACTGTTCCGCCGCCGTGTCCGTTTCGCGCTGCGCCCGCACGCGGTACACCTCGCGCATGTGGTCCAGCTCTCCCAGACAGGGCTGCTGCTCCGCGAGCGGAAGTGCGCTGAGGCGGTCACCCAGCGTCACGCACCAGCGGGCGGCGAACATGCGTTTGACGGCGTTGAGGCCGGGGCCATAGCCCTCGCCGCCGTTCTGGAAGAAGGCCACCACCGCAAAGGTCGGGTTGCCGACTGGACCGTAACCCTCGTACCACGCGTGGGTGTAGGCGTATCCCTTGTCGGGCCGCGCGCTGATGCCGTTCTCGGCGGTGCCGGTCTTGCCGGCCGTGGGTACCGGAAACAGGTTTGGCCCCAGCTTGGTGCTCGCCGTGCCGCCGGGAATGGAGGTGGTCCAGTGCATGCCTTCCTTGATGAACCGGAAGATCTCGGTGTTGCCGTTACGGACGACGCTGATCGGCTGGGAGCGCGGCGGGGCCTTGCCATCCACGGCCTGAACCACGGTCAGCGGGCGCTGCTGGCCCTCGTTGATGATTGTGGACATCACGCGCGCCACCTGGGCGGGCGTGACGAGCACGTCGCCCTGGCCGATGCTCATGTTCAGGCCTGACCCGGCGTACCACGGCGCGGCGGGGGTGCTGTAGTCGTCTATGTCGGTGAGCAGACCGGTCTTCTCGCCCACGATCTCCAGTCCGGTGGGCCGGTTGTAGCCCAGTTCGGTCAGGCGGGACTTGAGCTGGCGCGAGTAGACCCCCGGCGTGGCCCGCACCGCCGAGTCGTAGAACCACGGGTTGCACGAGAAGGCGATGGCCTTGCGGGCGTCCACCATGCCCAAGTTGGTGTGTGACCAGTTGTTGAAGCGCGCCCGCCCGAAGTAGTACGTCGGCGCGCACGACAGCGAGAAGTTGCCCCAGCGCTCGACGTACATCAGGGCGCTGGCAATCTTGAACACGCTGCCGGGGTTGTAGGCCTGCAGCGCCCGGTTGCTGGTCACGGCGTCCAGCGCGGCGTCCTTGCGGTTGGGGTCAATGGCCCAGTTCTTGGCCACCGGGTCGGGACTGGGCACCCGCGAGAACCAGTTGGGGTCATACGCCGGGCTGGAGGCCATCGCCAGCACCTCGTTCGTGCGCGGGTCAATGGCAATGACTGCGCCGCGGGTGAACGGCTCGGGGGGCTTGCCGTACTTGCTGCGCCCCTCGTTCACGTCCACCAAGCCCTGCCTCAGGGCGTCCTCGGCGGCCCGTTGCAGGCGGCTGTCGATGGTGAGCAGCACGTCCTGGCCGCGCTGGCCGGGGTCGATCACGCGCTGGGTCAGGGGGCGCCCGGTCGCCGTGACCTCGCGGCGCAGCACGCCGTTCTTGCCCTCCAGCGTCTTTTGCAGGCTGTATTCCAGGCCCGAGCGGCCCACCAGGTCGCCCACGGTGTACCCGTCCTCCTTAACCTGACGGTCGTCGGCCTCCTGCACGTAGCCCAGCAGGTGCGCGGCCATCTTGCCCTGCGGATAGATGCGCTCGACACGCTCGCGCAGTTCCAGACTGGGGACGAGCACGGTGTACTCGTACAGCGCGGCCAGCCGGTCCTGCGGGACGTTGCGGGCCAGCACGGTCTCGGCCTCCTTGTGAAAGTTCGGTTCGCGGGGCTGGCCCGCCACGAGCACGTCTGGTTTGATACCCGCGAGGTACACGATCTTGTCCCAGGCGGGCAGCGGCGTGGCTCGGTCGGCGGCCTTGCGTCCGGTGTACACCAGGTCGACGGCCAGCCGGTTGGTGGCGAGCAGCAGGCCGTCACGGGTGCGAATCTCACCGCGCAGGGCGCGGATCACCTCGTCGCGCTGGAAGTTGCTCGCCGACTGCACCGCGTACTGCCCGTGCTGCGTGACCTGCAGCGTGAACAGCCGCGCGCCCAGTCCGAGCAGGCCCACGCTCAGGGCCAGGGCCAGCCAGCCCACCCGGCCCTTGCCGTGGCCGACCGTGCGCACCCCGGACAGAGAACCGCCGGCCCCCTCGCGCCGGGGACCCACGCGGCGCTGGCGGCCCCGCGGATTCAGGGGGGGATGCAGGGGGCGTTCGGCGCGGCTCACGACAGGTTCTCCTCGGCTCCGGAGCGGGGACCAAAACCCCACCCCACAACGCGTTCCCACAGCGGAAACACCAGCAGTGTACCCACGAACAGCAGCGGAACGGTGGCCTGGAGCAGCTTTACGGTCACGAGGTCCGAACGCAGCCAGTACGTCAGGAAACCAAAGACCAGCCATTGCCCGGCCACGGCGCTGAGCACCGTCAGCACGGCCTGGAAGATGCCCGAATCGGCGAAGTAGCGCCGGATCATCAGCACCAGCAGCGCTCCGCCCGCCACGCCCGCCGCGTGCAGGCCCAGGACTCCGCCGCCCAGCAGGTCCTGGCCCAGTCCCACCCCGTAGGCGGCGACCAGCGCCCACGCCGGGTTCAGGCGCCACGCCAGCGCCGCCCCGGTGAGCAGGAACAGGTCGGGGGCAGGGAGGCCGGCCGCGTCGGCCAGCCGCGACAGCAGACCCTGCGCGGCGACGAGCAAGGCGGCGTAAACCACCGCCCGCAGCCAGCGCCCCGGCCCGCCCCGCTGCGGCAGGCGGTAGGCGGGTGAGGGCGCGCGGCCCAGCATTCCCCGTCTCACAGGCCCTCCAGGATGGTCACGTCTTCCACGGTGCCCACGTCCACGGCGGGCCGAACGATCACCGCGCGGTTCACGTCGTTCGGGCCCAGCGGCAGCACCTTTTCCACGGTGCCCACCCGCACGCCCACCGGGTACACGCCGCCCAGGCTGCTGGTGACCAGCACGTCGCCGGGCTTGACCGGCACGCCGCGCGAGAACTCGGCCTGCAGACGGTCCGGCGGCACGCCGCGCGCCAGCCCGCGCCCGCCGCCGCCGCCCTGCAGGGTTACCCCCACGGTGCTCTCGGGGTCCACCAGGGCGATCACCGTGGCCTGGGAGGCGCTGACCGACGTGATCTGCCCGACCAGTCCGCCGGGTACCGTGACCGGCATGCGGATACGCACGCCGTCGCGCGTGCCGCGGTTGAGGGTCAGGCGGGCAAGAAGGGGGCTGGGGTCCACGGCAATCACCTGCGCGATGCCCAGCGCGTTGGGGGCCTGCGTGCGGGTGATGATCTCCAGCTGGCGCAGGCGTCCAGCCTCGCGGGTGAGCAGTTCGTTGCGCTGGCGCAGCACGTCATTTTCCTGGCGCAGCCGCGCGACCTCGGCCCCCAGATCACGTTCCCGGGTCAGCGCGGTGTACGCGCGGCGCAGCGTGTCGGCCGCCGTCATGCCCACCCGGTTCACCGGCACGGTCGCCGAGCGCAGCGCCGCGGGCGGCACCACCTGAAAACGGGTCAGGACCATGCTGAGCAGCAGCAACCCCGCGAAGACCAGACCCAGCCGTCCCCACGCCGTCACGCCGGGGTGGTCTCCGCCCCGGTTCGCGGCGCCCCCGCGTGTTCCACCGTGCCCCATACCGGAACCCCGTGGGCACGCAGCAGCCCGATCACCACCGACAGCGGAAAGCCCACCACGTTGGAATATTCACCGTCCAGGCGCGAGATCAGCGCCATGCCCAGGCCCTGTGCGCCGTAGCCTCCCGCCTTGTCCAGTCCCTCGCCGGAGCGGGCATAGAATGCCGTCTCGGTTTCGTTCAGGACGCGGAAGGTGACGTCGGTGCGGGCCACCGCAGCGTGTTCCGCGCCGCCATGAAAGGCCGCCACCCCGGTAAACACCTGATGGGTCCGCCCCGAGAGCCGGCGCAGAAAGGCGGCGTTCTCGGCGGCGTCCCGCGGCTTGGCGAGGAGGGCATCGTCCACCGCCACCACCGTATCGGCGGCGAGAACCAGGGCAGTTCTGTTCAGCGCAGCCACGCTCCGGCCCTTGCGCAGGGCGAGTTCAGCGGCCAGCCGCGCCGGATCGGTTTCAGGGCTGTCCTCGTCCTCGCCGCTGACCTGCACCCGGAACGCCACCCCCAGCTGGGTCAGTAGTTCGTGTCGCCGGGGACTGCCGGAGGCCAGCACGACCTCGGGCACAGCGGGCGTCATCAATAGCCCTCGCCGCTGCGCTCGCCCGCCACCAGCGCCACACCGCCCGAGGTGCCCAGACGGTCGGCTCCGGCCTCGATCATGGCGCGGGCATCCTCGGCGCTGCGGACACCGCCCGCCGCCTTGATCTTTGCGCGCCCGGCGATAACCTCGCGCATCAGCCGCACGTCGTCCAGGGTCGCGCCACCGGTGCCAAATCCGGTGCTCGTCTTCACGTAGTCCGCGCCGCCCAGCACGGCGGCCTCGGTCGCGCCGCGCTTCTGTTCGTCATTGAGGTAGCACGTCTCGATAATCACCTTGAGGACGTGTTCGGGGATGGCCTGACGCACCGCGCGCACGTCGGCCTGCACGGTGTCCCAGTCTCCGGCGAGCGCCGCACCGATGTGGATCACCATGTCCACCTCGTCGGCCCCGGCCTCGACGCTCAGGCGGGCCTCCACGGCTTTCTGGCCGGCCGTCACGGCTCCCAGCGGGAAGCCGCACACGGTGGCGACCCGCACGCCGCTGCCCTCCAGTTCGGCGCGGGCCTGCGGCACATAGACCGGGTTGACGCATACGGCGTAAAAGGCGTTTTCACGGGCCTCGCGGCACAGCCCGGTGATGTCGGCGGGCGTGGCAGTGGCTTTCAGCAGGGTGTGGTCAATGTAGGGAGCGAGCTTCACGCTCCCAGCATACGGGGGGGTGGGCTGAGAAATGCGCGGAAAGGCTGCGGATGTGGCGGCCGCTGCCGGGGTCGGGAGGCGTTACCCTGGGCACATGAGCGAAGCCGCCGATCTCTCCGCCGCACAGACTCCTCTCGCCCAGACCCCTGCCCAGAACGCTGCTCCGCAGGCCGGACAGCCCTTTCCCGATTTCGCGCTGGCCGACGCCACGGGGCAGACCCACCGCCTGAACGACTACGCGGGCCGGTATCTGGTGCTGTACGTGTACCCCAAGGACGACACGCCCGGCTGCACCAAGGAGGCCTGCGATTTTCGCGACAGCGCGCCGCTGCGGGCGCTGGGGGCCGCCATCGTGGGCGTGAGTGCCGACGACGCGGGCAGCCACGCCCGCTTTGCCGAGAAGCACAGCCTGCCCTTTCCGCTGCTGAGTGACCCGGAGGCCGGCTACCTGAAGAGCGTCGGCTCGTACGGCCCCAAGAACCTGTATGGCAAGGTCACCGAGGGCATCAAGCGTCAGACCTTCCTGATCGGCCCGGACGGCGCCCTGGTCAAGAGCTGGCTGGCCGTGTCGGTCGACGGGCACGCGGACGCGGTGGCGGCGGCCATCGAGAAGGAC
Source organism: Deinococcus aerophilus (assembly GCF_014647075.1). NCBI lineage: Bacteria > Thermotogati > Deinococcota > Deinococci > Deinococcales > Deinococcaceae > Deinococcus > Deinococcus aerophilus. Next base: position 15,962 of record NZ_BMOM01000011.1, read on the forward strand.
CAAGCGGGACGGGAGCGGGGCCAGCGTGATTGACCTGGAACCCCTGAAGAAGGAGGCCGCCCTGCGCGCCGCCGGTCTGGTCGAGAGTGGAATGCGCGTGGGCCTGGGCACCGGCAGCACCGCAAAGTACGCCATCGAGGAAATCGGGCGCCGGCTCGCGACGGGGGAACTGCGCGGGGTGGTGGGGGTGTCCACCAGTGAGGCGAGCACCGTGCTGGCGCGCGAGGTCGGCATTCCGGTGGAGCCGCTCGACCCCCGGCTCCTTGACCTCGCCATAGACGGTGCGGACGAGATCGCCCCCAACCTCGACCTGATCAAGGGGCTGGGCGGCGCCTTGCTGCGCGAGAAGCTGACCGAGGTGCAGGCCCGGCGGCTGATCATCATCGCCGACCACAGCAAGGTGGTTTCGCGCCTGGGCGAGAAGGCACCGCTGCCGGTCGAGATTGCGCCCTTCGGGTTTCTCAGCACCATTGAGCGGCTGCGCCGGATCGTGCCGGGCGGACGCCTGCGCCAGCCCGGCACGCAGCCCTACGTCACCGACAACGGCAACTACATCTATGACGCCCAGCTGCCGGCGCAGGGCGACATTGCCGCGCTGGAGCGAGAGCTCAAGGGCACGCTGGGGGTGGTGGAAACCGGGCTGTTCCTGGGCATGGCCGAGCGCGCCTTTGTGGCGTCTCCAGAGGGCGTGCGCGAGCTGACCCGCTAAGCTCGGACCGTGCGCAGACTGAGGGAGGGCCGCCGCTTCGGAAGTCGGCGGCGGGACTGGGTGCTGGGAGCGGGACTTCTGCTTGCGCTGGGGCTGGCCTTTGCCATCAATGCCACCTCGGCGCTGACGCTGCTGTACCCGCGCGCCACCGCCGCCGTCCGCGCCCTGCCGGAGCTGAGCGCTCCGCGCGCGGGGCAGACCCTGCTGGTGGTCAGCCCCCACCCGGACGACGAGAGCCTGTGCTGCGGCGGACAGATCGCCCGGGCCGTGCAGGCGGGGGCGCAGGTGTACGTCGTGTGGCTGACCAGCGGCGACGGCTTCGAGCTGAACAGCGCCCTGCTGGGCCGCACCTTCCGTCCACGGCTGGTGGCCACCGAGAACCTGGGCCGCCGCCGCATGGACGAGGCCGCCGCCGCCGCCGCCGTGCTGGGGGTGCCGGCCACGCACCTGACCTTCCTGGGCTATCCGGACGGGGGGCTGCTGAGGATGTGGAAGGACCCCGCGCCGATCCGTTCTCCCCACACCGGGGCGATGCACGTTCCCTACATGCGTGCGCTCTCACCGGGAGTGGTCTACACGGCGGCCAATCTGCGCCGCGACCTGGGCGCTGTGCTTGACCGGGTGCAGCCGGATCTGGTGCTGCTGCCCTCTACCAGCGACGCCCACCGCGACCACATCGCCACCAGCCTGTTTACCCAGGACCTGCTGAAAAAGCGTGGCTGGAGTTCCCGGGCGCGCTACTGGATCGTTCACGGCGGTTTGGAGTGGCCGCTGCCCAAGGGTCTGCACCAGACGTTTCCGCTGTTGATTCCGCCACGCGGCCATTATCTGAAGTGGCAGCGGGCCGACCTGACCCTCCAGCAGGAGGCCCTGAAGCTGCAGGCCGTGCAGGCCCACCGCAGCCAGATGCTGGTGATGCCGCGCTTCATGCTGGCCTTCGTTCGGAAGAATGAGCTGAGCACCCGTCAGGAGACCGGTGACCCGGCCGACGGCGCCCGCAGCGAGCAGCACAACCGGGAGTACTGACGGCAGCCGCAAAATGAACGCTGGCCCCTGCTGTTCTGGGTGCACAGAAGGTCAAGCCTTCCTAAGGTTTCCCCGTGGGAAATCTTTCCGTTGGGCCGGAGGGGGGTCCCTAGACTGCCGGACATGTCCTCTCCTTCCCTGCTTCGCCGGACGTCCGCGCCATGACGCAGGCCGAACGCGAGGCCATTCTCGAGTTGCTGAACTCCCCGCAGGTCACCGGCCCGACCCGCCGCGCCCTGCAAGAGCGGCTGGACGCCCGCTTTGTACGCGAGTTCTTTGACGAGACCGGGTTCGCCCGCTTGCGGGCCGTGGCCACCCGCCTCGTGCCCCACGACCCGGCCGAGATCGATCTGGCGGGCATGGTGGACCACCGCCTGCACGCGGGGAGCGGCGACGGTTGGCGCTACGCGGACGCGCCGCCGGACGGCGAGGCGTACCGCCGGCTCCTGCGCGCGCTGCCACAGGCCTTTGAGACGCTGGCCCCCGAGGCCCAGGACGCTGCGCTGCAAGACGTCCAGTCTGCCCATCCGCGCGCCTTTGAGGACCTGCTCGCCGAGCTGACCGAGGGGTTCATGGCCCACCCGCTGACGCAGTACCGCTTCGGCTACGTCGGGTTTGCCGACGCCCAGGGCTGGCTCCACGTCGGCCCCGGCGAACTCGAACCCTGGGAGGAACACCATGGACCGCGCTGAACGCCTTCCGGAAGACCTGGATGTGCTGGTCATCGGCACCGGGGCGGGCGGCGCGCCGCTGCTGGCACGGCTGGCGGCCGCGGGCCTGAAGGTGGCCGCGCTGGAAGCCGGGGTGCGTCACCCGCCCGAGGAAATTGCCACCGACGAGGTGGCGCAGGCCGGGCTGTTCTGGATGGACGAGCGGCTCTCGGCGGGCCAGGACCCGGTGCCCTTCGGGCGCAACAACAGCGGGCGCGGGGTGGGCGGCAGCACGCTGCACTACACCGCCTATACGCCGCGCGCCCAGCCCGATGACCTGAAGTTGAGAACCGAGTTCGGGGTGGGGGAGGACTGGCCGCTGGAGTTCTCCGAACTGGAGCCGTACTACGACGAGCTGGAATACTTTCTGGGTGTATCTGGCCCCGCCGAGTATCCCTGGGGGCCCCAGCGCCGGCGTGCCTACCGCCATCCCCCGCTGCCGCTGAACGGGGCCGCCCGGCTGATGCAACGGGCCTGCGCCGAGATCGGCATGCGGACCTCGCCTGCGGCCAACGCGGCCCTGAGCCGCTCGCAGGAACAGCCCGGCTACGGCACGCGGCACACGTGTACCAACCGGGGGTTCTGTCAGGCGGGCTGCTCGGTCGGGGCAAAGGCGAGCATGGACGTGACCTTCCTGGCGCTGGCCGAGGCCCACGGCGCGCAGATCGTGGACGGCGCGCAGGTCACCGCCCTGACGGTGCAGGGTGGGCGCATGACCGGGGCGGAATTCCTGTGGAACGGTCAACTTCACCACCTCGGGGCGCGCACGGTGGTGCTCGCGGCAGGCGCGGTGGAAACGCCCCGGCTGCTGCTGCTGGGCGGCCTCGCCAACAGCAGCGGTCAGGTGGGGCGCAATTTCATGGCCCACGTGGGCGTGCAGGTGTGGGGTCAGGTCGAGGAGGACCTGCGCCCGTACAAGGGCATTCCCGGTGGCCTGATCAGCGAGGACACCCACCGCCTGCCCGGTCTGGTCGGCGGCTACCTGCTGCAGTCGCTGGGCGTGATGCCGGTGACCTACGCCACGCAGTACGCGCGCGGCACGCTGACCTGGGGCCCGGACCTCATCGAGCATCTGCGTGGGTACACCCACGTGGCAGGCATCAACGTCTTGGGCGAATGTCTGCCCTACGAACACAACTTCCTGGAACTTTCGGATGAACCCGACGCCCGCGGGCTGCCCAAGCCCCGCATTCACTTCTCCTTCGGGGAGAACGAGAAGAAGATGACCGCCCACGCCGAGGCGCTGATGCGCGACCTGTGGGGCCGCGTCGGCGCGCGTGACGTGTGGGCGCTGCCGCGCGCCGCACATACCCTGGGCACCGCCCGCATGGGCCACGACCCGCAGACCAGCGTTGTGGACCCGTTTGGCCGCGCCCACGATCTGACCGGACTGTGGATCTGCGACAACTCGACCTTTCCCAGTTCCCTGAGCGTCAACCCCGCCCTGACTCAGATGGCCCTGAGCCTGCGCACCGCCGACGCCCTGACCGGGGACTTGAAGGTGCGGGCGTAGGACCCTCCGTCAGACTCCCCGCCCTCAACGTCCGCCCCCATACCCTCCAGGAGCCCACATGACCCCACAGAATCCGAACGACCGCCAGGACCTTCAGCCCCTGCCCGAAGCCCGCAGCCAGCAGATCGGGTACGCCGTGCTGGGCATCGGCACGCTGACCATCGAGGAACTGCTGCCCGCCTTTGCGGTGGGGCAGCGCTCCCGGCTTGCGGCGGTGGTAAGCGTTGACCGTGACAAGGCGGTGGCGACCGCCCGCGCCTATGGCCTGAGCGAGGACGATGCCTACGGCTACGACGACTTTGAGGCCCTGCGCGACCGCGCCGACGTCCACGCCGTGTACATTGTGTTGCCCAACAGCCTGCACCGCGAGTACACCGAGCGCGCCGCCCGCATGGGCAAGCATGTGATGTGCGAGAAACCGCTCGCAACCACCACGGAGGACGCCCAGGCGATGGTGGAGGTGTGCCGCGAGCACGGGGTCAAACTCATGACCGCTTACCGCTGTCAGTACACCCCGCACCACTGGCGGGCACGCGACCTGATCCAGAACGGTGAACTGGGCGCAGTCAAGCTGATTCACTCGGTGAATGTGCAGGTCGAGCCGGACGAGGGCCAGTGGCGTCTGCGCGACGGGCTGGCGGGCGGCGGCTCGCTGCTGGATGTGGGGCTGTACTGCCTGAACACCATCCGCTTCCTGCTTGGAGAGGAGCCCAGTGAGGTCTATGCCCAGACCTTCAGCACGCCGAACGACGACCGTTTTGCGGAGGTGGAGGAAAGCGTGGCGTGGCAGATGACCTTCCCCAGCGGCGTGATTGCCCACTGCTCGTGCTCCTACGGGGCCGCGCACGCCCGCACGCTGGACGTGTTCGGCGCAGACGCCCGCCTGACCCTGGACCCCGCCTTCGACTACACCAACCTGCGGCTGAAGGTGAGTACCCCGCAGACCATCACCGAACACCGCCTGCCCGAGGCCGACCAGTTTGCGCTGGAGATCGACCATTTCTCGGCGTGCATCGAGCGTGACCGTGTTCCCTTTACCCCCGGCGAGGAGGGCCTGCAGGACCAGCGGCTGATGGCCGCCATCTACCAGTCGGCGCGCGAGGGCCGCCCGGTCACCCTGGAACGGGTGGAGGGCCGGGACGCCTTCCGGGGACCGCCTCCGAATCGGGAGTTTGCAGAGCGGGCCTGAGGTGGCTCCCCTCGCACTCGTTCACGGATTCGGGACTTCGCAGGAGGTGTGGCGGCGGGTGTGCGGAGGGGCGGACGTGCTGGCCGTGGACCTTCCCGGCTTCGGGGGCGCGGCCGGATCGGGCCGGGCCGGGCAGACGGTGGGGGAGCTGTCCCAGGCGCTCGCCGGACGGCTGCGCGGGGCGGGGGGTGGCCCCTACCGCGTGGCGGCCCACTCGATGGGCGGCAAGGTGGCCCTGCTGCTCGCTGCCCGATGCCCGGAGCTCGTCTCGGAACTTCTGCTCATTGCTCCCTCGCCCCCCACGCCCGAGCCGATGGAGCCACAGGGCCGCGCTCGGCTGCGCGCCGCCCACGGGGACCGTGAAGCCCTGCGCGCCCAGTACCGCCACATCACCCACCGGCCCTTGCCCGAACAGGATTTCGCGCAGCTCATCGCGGACGGTCTGCGTGCCTGCCATGACGCCTGGACCGCGTGGACGGACGTGGGCAGCCGCGAGGACATCTCGGGTGAGCTGGGAGGACTCGACCTGCCCATCGCCGTGTTGTACTCGGAGGATGATCCGGCCATCTCGCCCGGAACCATCCGCCGTGAAGTGCTGGGACGCCTGCCCGGAGCGCAGGCCACGGCCACTCGCGGCAGCGGCCACCTGTTGCCGCTGGAACTGCCGGAAGTGGTGAAGGCTTTCCTCACCCCCCACTGAGCGCCAGCCGGGAGGATGCGCAGACAGGAGGTCCACATGTCCATCCTCACGTTTCAGCCATCCGACGTTCCGGACGGTGGCATGCACCGCTTCGAGGCGGGCGACCGCAAGGTGCTTGTGACCCGTGACGGTGACGTCTTCCATGCCTTTGACGCCGTGTGCCCGCACGCCGGAGCGGACCTGGGAAGCGGCGTGCGTTGCGGCGCACGCATCGTGTGTCCGTGGCACCACGCGGCCTTTGATGCCTCGGACGGATCCTTGCTGGAGCCGCCGGCCCTGCAGGGCCTGAAGCAGTACCGCGTGCGGCGCAGTGCGGAGGGCCTGAGCGTGGACCCGAACGACACCGTTCAGGTTCCGCCGCCACCGCCCCGTCTCTCCGGGCACCACACCGTCATCGTGGGCGGCGGAGCGGCCGGATTCATGACGGCCCAGACCCTGCGGGCGGGCGGTTACGCGGGCCACATCACCATGCTCACGGCCGAGCACCGTGCGCCCTATGACCGCACGGCGCTGAGCAAGGCCTACCTGAGCGGAGACAGGCCGGCCGAAAAACTGTCGCTGGGCGGCCCCAACTGGGCCCGCGACCATGACATTGACCTGCGGGAGGGAACGCGCGTGACCTCCCTGGACCGTGATGCCCGCCAGATTCAGCTCGCCGGTGGGGAAACGCTCTCCTTCGATGTGGCCGTGGTCGCGACCGGCGCCACCCCCCACGCCCTGAAGGTGCCGGGGGCCGAGCTGGAGGGCACCCATCAGCTGCGCTCCTTTCGCGATGCGTGGGAGCTGAGGGAAGCGGCCGAGCACAAGCGCGTGGTGATCGTCGGGTCCAGTTTTATCGGCCTGGAAGCGGCGTCCAGCCTGGTAGAACACGCCGCCTCGGTCACGGTGGTCGGTCAGGACGCCGAGATTCTGAGCCGCGCCGTAACCCCCCGGGTAGGCCGCGCCCTGCGGAGCCTGCACGAGGACCACGGCGTGCGCTTTCAGCTGGACAGCGGCGTCACGGCCCTGGAGGGGCGCGGGCACCTGGAAGGGGTCCGGCTGAAGAGCGGCGAGCGCCTGGACGCCCATCTGGTGTTGCTGGGCATCGGGGTAGGGCCGAATTCCGGGCTGCTGAGCGCGCTGGCGGATGACCATGGAGCGGTGCCGGTGGACGCCGAACTGCGGGCGGCTCCGGGGGTATACGCCGTGGGAGACTTTGCCCTGGCCCCCACCGTCCTCGGAACGCTGCGTATGGAGCACTGGCGTGTGGCTTTGCAGCAGGGCATGTCCGCAGCCCAGAGCATTCTGGAATCCCCTGTTCTGGAGCCCATGAGCGGGCGCGTGCCGTTCTTCTGGACGCAGCAATACGGCAAGAGCCTGCGCTACGTGGGGCACGCCGACCGCCTGGACGACACCCACCTGTGGGGCGACCCCGGGGCCCTCAAGTTCATCGAGTTCGCTTTCGAGGATGGTGTGGCGGTCGCGGCCAGCGGTATGGGGTACGACGCCGATCTGGCTGCCTTTGAGGAATTGTTGCGCCAGGGACATGCGCCGGCCGCCGACGAGGTGCGGACCGGTCCCTTCAGCCTGGTAGACCGGTTGACCCAGGGCTAAGCCTTAATCTGATTCCAAAAGCAGGCGCTGAGACGGCATGTGGCGTGTTACCCTCCGGACCGTGAGGCAACCGTGATTTCTGCGTTGACACTGGCCGTGATCGGAGTGGGTTTGCTGGCCGGGGTATTGGGGGCCATTCTGGGTCTGGGGGGCGGCGTGGTGGTGGTGCCCGCCCTGGAATTCGTCCTGCCGCGTTTCGGGCAGGCCATCACCATTCAGCAGGCGGTGGCGATCAGCCAGATTGGCGTGCTCGCCGTGGGACTTAGCGGGGCGGCGGCGTATCTGCAGCGCGGACTGGTGCGCGCCCGTACCGGGTATCTGCTCTCGCCGTACACCATCCTGGGGGGGGCGGTGGGCAGCTTTCTGGGGCTGGTGCTTCCGGCGCGCGCGGTGGCAACCGTGTTCGCTCTGCTGCTGCTGTACTCCGCTTACAACCTGCTGCGCGGCCTGAAACGGGTGGAGGTCGAGCGCGAACCCAGCCGTCTGGTGCCACCGGCCATGACCTTTGCGGGGGTCATGAGCGGCCTGTTGGGCATCGGTGGGGGAACGGTGCAGGTGCCGGTGCTGAACCTGATGGCCGGCGTGCCCATCCGTGAGGCGATCGCCACCAGCACCTTCATCATGGGCCTGACCGCCGTGGGCAACGCGCTGGTGTACCAAGCGGGCGGGCTGCTGGACCTGCGCCTGGCTGCAGGTGTGGCGCTGGGCGTGCTGATCGGGGCGCGGGCCGGGGCCGGGCTGCAAAGCCGCATTCCCGCCAACCGCCTCAAGCTGGTCTTCAGCCTGCTGCTGATTTTCACGGCCCTGCAACTGCTGTGGAAGTACTGGGGGAACGGATGACGGGCCACAAGACCGAGGTGGCCGGCCTGCCCGCGTGGCTGTACCCGGCGGGCTTCTGGGTGGGCGTGGTCTTGCTGGCCGTGGGCGTGTTGTTTCCCGACCTGGCGGCCGTGGGTGTGGCCTGGATCGGGGCGGTCCCGGTGCTCGCGGCGGTATGGGTGGCGGCTGCAGGCTGGAAGCAGGACCGCCGGCTGAGTGTGGCCGCACTGCTCGCGCTGGCAGGGCTGGTGGCGGTGTTCTTTGTTAAACAGTTCATCTGAGCCGGCGGGCGTGGATGCGCCGTTCCCCGTGTTGCGGACACGAACCCACGCCGCAGAATTTGCCCCGTCCCACGTTCCCGCTGCTGACGGCCCAGGTCCAGTGCACCCCCAGGACACACTGGCCAGGACGTGCCGCACGAATGGCCGGGTCTCGGGGGTGCCGTATTCTAGCTCTGTACCGTTGTGTTTCTGATCAGGTTCAGGATCGGGCGGCAGGGGTGTGCCTTTCGTGTTCCAGCCTTGCCTCCTGCCGCCGCAGGCAATGGGCTGGGGCAGATACACCTCATGGACTGGCCTGGGAGGACTATGGTGGAACCACAGCCGGCTCCCGGGGTCCTTGAACGCCCGGGCAGGGGCCGGGTGAAGGATTTCGACAGGAACTCGGGTGGACAAATGCCCTGTCCGGCCTCTAAACTTTAGACCGAGTTCAATTTGTTCGATCCGTTGGGTCAGACCTGTGCCGGCGGGCCGTTCTTCGACACCATCCTCAAGCTGGAGGCCATATGAAGATTCAGAAAGCTGCCGTGATCGGCGCGGGCGTGATGGGCGCCGCCATCGCCGCGCAACTCGCCAACGCGGGCATTCCCGTGATGCTCCTCGACATTGTGCTGCCGGACAATCCGGACCGCAATTTTCTGGCCAAGCAGGGCATCCAGCGGGCGCTGAAAGCCCGCCCGGCCGCCTTCATGGACCGCTCGCGCGCCGCGTTGATCACGCCCGGCAATCTGGAAGACGACCTGAGAAAGCTCAAGGACGCCGACTGGATTCTGGAAGCCATCATCGAGAAGCTGGACGCCAAGCGCGATCTGTGGGAGCGCGTGGAAAAGGTGGCCAAGAAGACGGCCATCATTTCCAGCAACTCGTCGGGCATTCCGATGCACCTGCAGATTGAGGGGCGCTCGGAGGACTTCCAGCGCCGCTTCGTGGGAGCGCACTTTTTCAACCCGCCGCGCTACCTGCATCTGCTGGAAGTGATTCCCACGCCGCGGACCGACGCGGCAGTGGTGGCCACCTTCAGCGAGTTTGCCGAGACCACGCTGGGCAAGGGTGTGGTCATTGCCAACGACGTGCCGGGCTTCGTCGCCAACCGCATCGGCGTGTACGGCATCATCCGCGCCATGCAGCATATGCAGCGGGCCGGGCTGACCCCCGCGCAGGTGGACCAGTTGACCGGGCCGGTGCTGGGCCGCGCGAGCAGCGCCACCTTCCGCACCGCCGACCTCTCGGGTCTGGACATCATCTACCACGTCGCCAACGACCTGGGCAAAGCCACGCCGGACGACGAGGATTTCAGCCTGACCGAGGGCTTCCGCACGCTGGTCGAGGATAAGAAGTGGCTGGGCGACAAGACCGGCAGCGGCTTTTACAAGAAGACCAAGGACGAGAAGGGCAAGACCAGGATTCTGAACCTGAACCTCGAAAACATGGAGTACGAGGACCAGGGCAAGGTCAAGGTGGCCGCCGTGGAGGCCGTCAAGGGCCGGCCCCTGGCCGAGCGCGTGACGGCCCTGTATACCGCCGAAGGTCCGGAGGGCGAGTTCCTGCGCGGCGTCATGAACGACGGCTTCTGGTACGCCGCCAAGATGGCCGGCAACGTATCGGACCGCCTGCAGGACATCGACAACGCGCTGAAGTGGGGCTTTGGCTGGGAGCAGGGACCGTTCGAGACCATGGACACCCTGGGCGTGCAGACGGTGATCTCCAACCTGGAGGCCGAGGGCCGCACGCTGCCCCCGCTGCTGCAGGCCATGAAGGACAGCGGACGCGAGAAGTTCTATGACGGCGACGAGACCGTGACGCCGGAAGGCCAGCCCACCGCCTACGAAGCGCCGTACTTCATCCTGACCGACCTCAAGAAGGACGCCACGAAGGTGGTCAAGAAGCGCGCCGGGGCCAGCGTGGTGGACCTGGGTGACGGAGTGCTGCTCGCCGAGTGGCACGCCAAGATGAACGCGCTGGGCGAGGATCAGCTGCGCACCGTGCAAGACGCGCACAAGCTGGTTCAGGACATGGGTTACGCCGGCCTCGTCGTGGGCAACCAGGGCGAGAACTTCAGCGCGGGGGCCAACCTGCCGCTGATCCTCTCGCAGGCCCAGGCCGACGAGTGGGACGAGCTCGATGACATGATCAAGCAGTTCCAGCAGGTCACGACCTCGCTGCGCTTCTCTCCCCACCCCACCGTGGCGGCTCCTTTCGGGCTGACGCTGGGCGGCGGCGCGGAGTTCACCCTGCACGCCGACCACGTGGTTGCCTCGGCCGAGCTGTACATGGGTCTGGTAGAGGTTGGTGTGGGCCTGATTCCCGGCGGCGGCGGCACCAAGGAAATGCTGCTGCGCTACACCGATCAGCTGCATCCCAACCAGCAGATCGGCGTGACGCTGCTGCCGGCCGTGCAACGCGCCTTCGAGCTGATCGGTACTGCCAAGGTCTCCACCAGCGCCCTGGAGGCCCGCGCCCTGGGCTTCCTGCGCGATACCGACACGGTGGCCATGAACAAAAACCACATCATTCAGGAAGCCAAGCGGCAGGTGCTTGCCCTGGCTCCCGGCTACGTGCAGCCCACGCCCCGCCAGGACATTCCCGTGATGGGCGACGCGGCGATTGCGGCCCTCAAGAGCGCGCTGTACGGCATGCACCAGGGCGGTTACATCACCGACTACGACCTGGTGGTCAGCAAGGAACTGGGCCGGGTGCTGTCGGGCGGAACGGGCAACAACCGCACCGCGAAGGTGAGCGAGGGGCACCTGCTGGATCTGGAGCGCGAGGCCTTCCTGACCCTGCTGGGCAAGAAGGGCACGCAGCAGCGCATCGAGCACATGCTCAAGACCGGCAAACCGCTGCGCAACTGAGTCCCGCCCGCCCCGGTCCCCGACCGGGTGCCGGGGCCACCGTCCGCCGCCTTTCACCTGCAGGAGAATATTTCCGTGTCGATCCTCGCCCGAATCCGTCAGATCAACCGCCGCCGTGCGCTGGGCTGGGCCGCCTTTTCGTACGCGGTGGCGGTCCTGTCCGGGGCGTTCCTGGGCGCGGAGATCACCCTGCGGTCCAAGACGCGCCGGGTCAAGGGCGAGTTCGTTCCGGTGGGGCGGCGCGGCAATTCGGTGTACCTGCCCGCGTCGTCGGAAACGCTCTCGCGGGGAGTGGTGGGCATCGTGCCGCTGCTGCCCAACCAGGGTCACGCCCTGCTGGGTCCGCCCCGTCTGGTGGGCACCCTGGTCCGGCGCGAGATTCTGGAGGAACGGGGCGTGCTGCCGAACGGTGCGCTGGCGTGGGTGTCCACCTTCGTCTATAACGGCACGCCGCAGCAGGTGGGCATTTCCTATGACTCCACCCTAATCCGCACCGAGGTGGGTCAGATGCCCGCGTGGCACATTCCCGCCGTGTCCGGCGAGAAGGACGCCATCGCCATCGTCATCCACGGCCACGGCGGGCAGCGGCCCCAGGCACTGCGGATGCTGCCCGCGCTGCGGCGCTCGGGAGTCGCGGCGCTGTTCGTCACCTTCCGCAACGCGCACGGGGCACCTCGGGTGGGTAAGGGCTACCTGTCTCTGGGCGATCAGGAGGCCGAGGACGTGATCGCCGCGCTGCACTGGGCCCGGGACGCCGGATACCGGCGGGCCGTGCTCTACGGCTTCAGCATGGGCGGCAACATTGCCCTGAGCGCGCTGCGGCCCCGCCACCAGCCGTACCCGATTCCGGTGGCGGGCGTGGCGCTGGACTGCCCCGCGCTGGACTGGCGCGACACCATCCGCAGCAACGGGCAGCGCTACGGCATTCCCGGCTTCATGGCGCGGCACATCGGCAACTTCGTGCAGTACCTCGTGACCCGGCGCAGCGGGCAGGATTTCGATGTGGTGGACCAACTGGCCGCCGCCTCCAGTTTCAATCTGCCCATCGTGCTGTGGCACGGTACCCGTGACGCCACCATTCCCATCCGACAGTCCGACGCTCTGGCCGCCGCCCGCCCCGATCTGGTGGAATACCACCGCGTGGAGGGAGCCAAACACATCCGCTGCTGGAACATTGATCCCGAGAAGTACGACGCACAATTGGAAGCGTTCGTGCGCCGGGTCCTGCCCGGCCTGCCCTCACCTTCCCTCAATTCCCCCCTTTCTCTTCAAGGAGACTCAAATGCGTGACGCCGTCATCGTATCCGCTGTTCGTACCCCCGTGGGACGCGGCATCAAAGGCACCCTCGCCAACACCCGCCCCGACGATCTGGCCGCCCTGGTCATGAACGAGGCCGTCAAGCGGGCCGGCATTGACGCCGCCCTGGTGGAAGACGTGTACCTGGGCTGCGCCATCCCTGAAGCCGAGCAGGGCCTGAACGTGGCCCGCCTCGCCGCGCTGCGCGCCGGCATGCCCGACAGCGTGGGCGGCGTGACCGTCAACCGCTTTTGCTCCAGCGGCCTGCAGACCATCGCCATGGCGGCGGCGGCCATCCAGACCGGGCAGGCCGAGATCATGCTGGCCGGCGGCGTGGAGAGCATGAGCATGCTGCCTATGAGCGGCCACAACCCCAGCCCCAACCCGGATCTGGTGGATGACCGCCCCGGCGCGTACATCGGCATGGGCATGACTGCCGAGAACGTGGCCGATCAGTACGGCGTGAGCCGCGCCGATCAGGACGCCTTTGCCCTGCGCAGCCACCAGCGCGCCGCCGCCGCCCAGGATGCCGGACGCTTCGACGCCGAGATCGTGCCGGTGCCGGTGGAGCGCGACACGGTGAAGGGCACCAAGCTCAAGACCGAGACCATCCAGTTTGAAAAAGACGAGCTGATCCGCCGCGACGCCAACCTGGCCGACATGGCCAAGGTGCGCCCCGCCTTCAAGGCCACCGGCAGCGTCAGCGCAGCCAACAGCAGTCCCTTCTCCGACGGCGCCGCTGCCGTGCTGATCATGAGCGGCGAAAAGGCGCAGGAACTGGGCCTGAAACCCCTGGCCAAATTCCTGGGCTTCGCGGTGGCCGGGGTGGACCCCGAGCTGATGGGCATCGGGCCGGTCAAGGCAATTCCCAAGGTGCTGGCACAGGTGGGCCTGACCCTGGACGACATTGACCTGATTGAGCTGAACGAGGCCTTCGCCGCCCAGAGCCTCGCGGTGATCCGCACGCTGGGCCTGAACGAGGAGATCACCAACGTTAACGGCGGCGCGATTGCGCTGGGCCACCCGCTGGGTTGCAGCGGCGCGAAGCTGGCGACCACCGCCATCTACGAACTCGGCCGGCGCGGCGGCGGCAAGGCCCTGATCACCATGTGTATCGGCGGCGGCATGGGAGCTGCGGGCGTGCTGGAAGTGTATCCGGCACAGGAAGGAGCGCAGGCCGCAGACTGATTCCCTCTTTCTTTTTCGCGAGGCGGCCTTCGGGCCGCTTTTTCTGGCCCAGTCATGTCCTGTATTTCTGACATGAGATCTGGTAAAGCGTCCAGTCTGAATATGACAACACACGGGGAGGACGAGACTGCGCGGAGCTCTTTCCGCGAGAAAGTGGCGTGGATCAATCTTCACCGTGCTGCTGTACATGCCATTCTTTGTGGTCGCGTGGCGCTGACTGGCTTCCGGCGGGCCGGCCGCAACGGTGGAGAGCCAACTGACACCGCACCTGTGGCTGCTGCCCGTGATCATCGCGCAGGCGGTGCTGATCCCGCTGGGGCTGGCCTTCCGGATCGCGCTGGTGCTGGGTCAGCTGATCGAGCGGGTGTTCGGGTACCAGCCGTGAGGAGGCCGCGTTCAGGAGGGGAGTCTGGCTTCCCCCTCCTGGGATGTAGAGGCGGATGGTGCTGAACTACCGGCTGGACGACAGGCTCTTCTCGGCGGCCCTCAGCAGGTTTGAATGGCCTTGTGGCTCCACCGCAACGCGAGTCTGTGTGCGGGCACCCAGCGCCTGTACGGCCAGGGTTTTCCCACTTTCTTTCAGGCTGCCCAAGTCCTTCGCGTTGCTGGGCACGGTCTCGCTGACCTGGACAAGAACCACAAGGATGTCTTGCCCCGGCTGATTGCTGGCCGTCACCAGAGCGCCGGGGCCATCGAAGGAAGGTTTGCCCTCGTACAACTCCAGGCGGTTGTTACTGTCGGCACCGATGAAATACAGCCGGTTGTCATTCGTGGTGGTGAGAGAGAAGACCGTTTCCAGCTTGTTCGCTGCCGAGATTGGCCCCAGAACAGCCACGCCAGAGCGTCCGTTGGCCTGATTGTTGATCGCCGTCTGGTTCAGATACAGGCCAGCCGCGGCCGTGTGCCCCTGACTGGTGACCTCTTCCGTGAAAACGACTCCTCCGCTATCGATCATCTCGCCTGTGACTGGGTTGGCAATCCCCCACCCCCACACGCCCTGATACAGGCTCCTGGTGGGCGGCGGGGTGGGGGCGGGTGGTGAGCCGCCACCGCCACAGGCGGCGAGCATCAGGGCAACGCTGAGCACGGGCAGGAAGAGGGGCTTCACCCCCCGACGGTAGAGCCAATTCTGGCGGCGCGTGAGCAGATTCGCGGTCCCTGGAGGGTCTGCCGCTTACTCCCGCCACCATCCGTCAAACGGAGTGACCGGTACTGCCCGCTTGTGGCGGGTAGTCAGGTACAGGTGTTCCAGGCGGCGGGCCACCTCTCCCTCCACCTCGCGGCCCTCCAGATAGTCGTCGATCTGGGCATAGGTCAGCCCCAGGGCCGCCTCGTCGGGCAGTCCGGGGCGGCCGTCTTCCAGGTCGGCGGTGGGCACCTTGCGCCAGGTCCTCTCCGGGGCACCCAGGTGCTGCAACAGCTGTGCGCCCTGGCGTTTGCTCAGGCCGGTCAGGGGGGTCACGTCCGCGCCGCCGTCGCCGTATTTGGTAAAGAAGCCGGTGATGGCCTCGGCGGCGTGGTCGGTGCCCACGACGAGCAGATGGTCCTGCCCGGCCAGCGCGTATTGCGCCACCATGCGTTCGCGGGCCTTGACATTGCCGCGCACGAAGTCGCGCAGCGCTTCTCCGGTGGCGACGCGGGCGGCCTCGGCGCTGGCATCCGCCGCCGCCTTGATGTTCACCGTGAGTCGGCGGTCGGGGCGGATAAAGTCCAGGGCAAGCTGGGCGTCGGCCTCGTCGGCCTGGGTGCCGTAGGGCAGGCGCACGGCTGTGAACGTGGCCTCCCGTCCCCCGGCACGCAGCCGCTCGGCGGCAAGCTGGCACAGCCGCCCGGCCAGCGTGCTGTCCTGACCCCCGCTGATGCCCAGCACAAACCCTCGGGCGGGGGTGCTTTGCAGGTAATCGGTCAGAAAGGAGACGCGCCGCTCGACTTCCCCGGCAGGGTCAATCTCAGGCTGTACCTGCAGTTCCCGGCGAATGTGGCTGCGCAGCGGGGAGTCGTTCTGGGGCGGGGTGGGGAAGACAGGCGGGGTCATGGCAGGAGTATTGAGGAGGAACGGGGGAAGGGACCAGCGCAGCAGACTTGGGTCTTCCGTCATCTGGGTGCGGCCGATGGGCCGGCCAGGAGCAGCCGACCCCCGTCTGAGACAGGTCGGCGCGGTGGGTCGTGTCCCGTCAGCCCGTAAACTTTCGCGGTGACTTCTTCCGTTTCACCGGGCCAGTCTGTTGACGGCGCCATTGACACCCTGGGGCTGGGCCGCTTTCAGTGGCGCCTGCTGGCGATCTGTGGCCTCACCTGGGCCTCGGACGCCATGGAGGTGCTGCTGGTGGGCTTCGCGCTGCCCGGCATCAGCGCGGCGTTTGGGCTGGAGCGCGGCTCGGTCCAGGCCACCGGCCTGCTGAGTGCCACCTTTGCGGGGATGCTGCTGGGCGCGGTGTTCTGGGGCTGGCTGGCCGACCGGGTGGGCCGGCGCACGGTCTTCCTGACCACCGTGGCGCTGGGGGTGCTGTTCGGGGTACTCGGGGCCTTCGCGCCCACGGTGGCCGTGCTGGTTGCGCTGCGCTTCCTGACCGGCTTCGCCATCGGCGGCACCCTTCCGGTGGACTACGCGATGATGGCGGAATTCATTCCCACGGCGTGGCGCGGACGTTTCCTGGTGTATCTGGAAAGCTTCTGGGCGCTGGGGACCGTGCTGGTGGCGGGGCTGGCGTGGGCGCTGAGCACGGCGCTGCCCCCCGCCGAGGGCTGGCGCTGGCTGCTGGGTCTGGCCGCCTTGCCCGGACTGGTGGGCCTGCTCGCGCGGCTGGGTGTGCCGGATTCACCGCGCTCCTTGCTGGCCCGTGGAGACACGGCGGGGGCCCGGCGGGCACTGGAGCGGGTGGCCCGCGTCAACGGCGTGACCCTGTCCGACGCGCCGCTGCTGGTCCCCGCACGCCCGGAACGCGTGACACCGGCCGCCCTGTTTTCGGGCACGTTGCGTCGGCGCACGGCTTTGCTCGCCGCAGTCTGGTTTGGCCTGAGCCTGGGGTATTACGGAATCTTTTCCTGGCTGCCCAGTTTCCTGCGTGCCGGGGGGCTGGAACTGGGAGAGGTCTACCGCACCACGTTGCTGCTCGCACTCGCACAGGTGCCGGGGTACCTGCTCGCGGCGTGGCTGGTGGAACGTGCAGGCCGCCGCGCCACCTTGACCGGCTTTCTGTCGGTGGGCGCCCTGAGTGCCTTCGTCTTCCTGTTCGCCTCCACGCCGCTCGCCGTGCTGCTGTCGCTGGCCGTACTCTCGGCCGCCCTGCTGGGGGCGTGGGGAGCGCTGTACGCCTACACGCCCGAACTGTTTCCCACGCCGCTGCGGACCACCGGGATGGGACTGGTCAGCGCCATGGCGCGGGTGGCGAGCGTGCTGTCGCCGGGCGTGGGGGCGCTGCTGCTCACCGGCAATCTCGGCGTGGCGCTGGGTCTGTTCGCGGCCCTCTTCGCGGTGGCCGCCGCCTGCGCCTGGGCCATCGGCATCGAGACGCGCGGCCAGCGGCTGCCCGAGGCGCTGGCATGACTTCGGTCCCCCCACAGCCGTCAGCGCTGCTGACCGACCTGTACCAGCTCACCATGATGCAGGGCTATTTCCTCAGCGGTTTACACGAGCAAACGGCGGTGTTCGACCTGTTCTTCCGCCGCCTGCCCTACCGGGGAGGCTACGCGGTGTGGGCCGGACTGGAGGAGATGCTGGATACGCTCGGAACCCTCCGCTTCACGGAACCGGACCTCGCGTATCTGGACAGCCTGAAACTGTTCCGGCCCGACTTTCTGGCGGCGCTGCGCGGATGGCGCTTTTCCGGGCGCATCGAGGCCTTTGCCGAGGGCCGCGTGGTGTTCGCGCACGAGCCGCTGCTCACCGTCACGGCGCCGCTGTGGGAGGCCCAGCTGATCGAGACGATGTTGCTCAACACCCTCAACTTTCAGACCCTGGTGGCGACCAAGGCGGCCCGTTGCGTGCTGGCGGCGGGCACCAGTCCATATGGGGGAGAGGTGGTCGAGTTTGGTGCGCGCCGCGCCCAGGGACCGGACGGTGCCCTCAGCGCGGCGCGGGCGGCCTTCGTGGGCGGCGCCGCGGGCAGCAGCAACGTGGAAGCAGGGCGCAGATACGGCCTGCCGGTCACCGGAACCCATGCCCACGCCTGGATCGAGAGCTTTCCCGATGAACTCAGCGCCTTCCGGGCCTACGCGCGGGTGTATCCGGACAGCACCACCCTGCTGCTGGATACCGTGGATACCCTGCGCAGCGGCCTGCCCCACGCCCTCACGGTGGCGCGCGAGTTGCGGGCAGCAGGCCACGAACTGCGCGGCGTGCGCCTGGACAGCGGCGACCTCGCCTACCTCTCGCGCACCATCCGGGCCACGCTGGATGAGGCCGGGTTTCCGGACGTCAGGATCGTGGCGAGCAACGACCTGTCCGAATCGGTGATCGCGGGGGTGATTGCCGAGGGCGGGCGGGTGGATGTGTACGGCGTGGGCACCCAGCTTGCCACCGCCGGAGGGCCGGGGGGTGGAGCGCTGGGCGGCGTGTACAAGCTCGCCGAACTGGACGGTCGGCCGCGCCTGAAGCTGACGGGCGATCCGGCCAAGGCCAGCCTGCCGGGGGTCAAGCGGGTCTGGCGGGCCGGGGGTGAGGAGGGCGAGTGGGCCTGGGACGTGCTGACGCTGGGGGATGAACCGCGTGCGGGCCAGACCGTCAGCGACCCCACGAACCCATTGCGCGCCGCCCATCTGCCGCAGGGCCTGACCTGGACGGACGCCCGGCAGACGGTGATGCAGGGCGGCCAGCGCACCCAGCCCACCGTCTCCCTGCCCGACATCCAGGCGCGGGCCCGCCGGGAACTGGCCCGGCTGCCGGCCGAGACGCGCCGCCTGCTCAATCCGCACGTCTACCGCGTCAGTCTGGGGGCGGACGTTTCTGCGCTGCGCGACGCGCTTACCACCGAGCTGCGCGCCGAACTGAAGTGACGGCCCCCGACGGCGCGGTGTTCGTGGGCCGCTTCCAGCCGCCACACGCCGCGCACGTGGGCAGCGTGGTACAGGCCCTCGAACACGCGCCGCGCGTGCTCGTGCTGCTTGGCAGCGCCAACCTCGCCCGCAGCGTCCGCAATCCGTTTCGTGCTTCCGAACGTGCCGCGATGTTCCGTGCGGCGTTGCGGGACCAGGGGTTCGGCTCCCGGCGCGTCACCTTCCGCCCCCTGCCCGACCGTTTCGATGCGGCGCGCTGGGCGGGGGAAGTCCGGGCCCGGGCCGCCGGGGTGTTCGGGCCGGCCGCTCGCCTCGCCCTTCTGGGGTTTGAGAAGGATGCGAGCAGCGCCTATCTGGACTGGTTTCCCGGCTGGACCCGGCTGCGGGTTCCCGAGGTGCCGGGGCTGCACGCGACCGATCTGCGCCGCGCTGTGTTCACGGGTCAACCGTTGCCCGCCCACCTGCCCGCGCCGGTGGCCGACTTTCTGCAGGCCTTTCTTCAGACCCCCGCCGGTGTCCGGCTGCAGGCCGAGTGGCGGGCGGTGGAGGAGGCCCGCGCCGGGTTGCCCGCCGGGATCCGGCTGCAGGAGGAGCGCTATCTGTTCCTGCAGGACGGGCGGGTCTGCCTGAACACCCGGACCGGTGCCATCGGGCGGGGATTGTGGGAGCTGCCGGGACAGGTCCTGCCGCCCGGGGAACGTTCACGCACCGGGGCCGACGCGGTTTTCGACCACCCGGCCCGCGCCCTGGTGGCCCCGACCACCGCATACGTGTTTCTGGGGCCTCCTCCCGCTGGCGTTCCGGGCCAGGCCGTTTCCCTCGGCACCGCCGTGGCCCGGCCACGCCGCTTCTTCGAGGACCACCACGTCATCCTGACGCGGATGCTGGGGCTGGACTGAGTGGAGCGTCCCGCCCGTACAGCAGGGGCACGGTGTCCCCGTGGTTACAGCAACACCACGTCCACCGGGTCTCCGGCCTGGACCCCCAGGCCCTCCGGCACGATGATCAGCGCGTTGGCATCACTGAGCGAACGCAGGATGCCGCTGCCCTGCTGACCGTAGTCGTGGACCTCGCCGTCCCGGATCACGCCGCGCCAGAAGGCCGTCTTGTCGCTCAGGCCCCGGAAGGGGGTGGCTGCGCGCAGCTTCACGCTCTGCACCGGCTGGCCGGTCAGGGCGGGCCGCACGATGACGTGAAAGACCACCAGACTGCTGACCGGATTGCCCGGCAGCCCGAAGACCGGCAGGCCGTTCCAGCCGCCCAGAATCGCCGGGCCGCCGGGCCGCATGCGCACCTTCCAGAAGGTCACCCGGCCGTGTTCGATCAGCAGGTCGCGCATGAAGTCGTACTTGCCCATGCTCACGCCGCCGCTGGTGAGCAGCACGTCGGCTCCGCCCGCTCCCAGGATGGCGGCCTGCAGCGCCTGCGGGCTGTCGGGAGCGTGGCCCAGCGACACGACCTCACAGCCGCATTCCACAAGCATGGCGCCCAGACCCACCCGGTTGCTGTCGTAGACCTGCCCCGGCTGCAGCGGCTGCCCCGGCATGATCACCTCGTCGCCGGTGGACAGCAGCGCCACGCGCAGCCGGCGGCGCACCGGCACCTCGGCGTGCCCCAGCGCGGCGGCCAGGGCCACGCGGGTGGCCGTCAGGAGCAGTCCGGCCCGCATCACCACGTCGCCGGCACGGAAATCGCCGCCCTCGTGCCGCACGTCGCCGGGACTGGCGGGACGTGCCAGCCACACATGGTCCGGTCCATCGTCGCGCAGCAGTTCCACCGGGCAGATGGCGTCTGCGCCGGGGGGCAGCGGCGCGCCCGTGTAGATGCGCACGCACTCGCCCGCCCCCACCACGCCGCCGAAGGGCACCCCGGCGCGGCTCTCCCCGATCACCCGCAGCCGGGCCGGGGCTTCGGCGCGCGCGCCCAGGGTATCGGACGCGCGCGCCGCGATGCCGTCCAGGGCACTCTCGGTGGCGCTGGGGTGGCTGACGGTGGCGCTGAGGTCGGCCGCCAGGGTCCGGCCCCACGCCCCGGCAAGTGCCACCCACTCGGTGTCCAAGGGGGGCAGCAGCGCGGTCAGCATCGCTCTGGCTTCGTCCACGCTGACGTGCATCGGGAAGGTGGGGGTAGGAGCAGACATAAGGATTAGCATAGTCGCCCCACCCACCGGAAAGCGCTACACTTCTCGGGCTTCAGAACTCGCTCCGGAAACCCGTCCGGGCGAGCCGCCGGACCCGGGACCCGGGATAGGGGAGATGTCATGAAGATCAGCCAGGACACCGTGGTGGAACTCGAGTACACCCTGACCGTGGACGGCGAGGTCGTGGACCGCAGCGAACCCGGCGAACCGCTGATCTATCTGCACGGTCACGACAACATCATTCCGGGGCTGGAACGGGCGCTGGAGGGTCAGCGGGCGGGGGATACCCTGCACGCGACCGTGCTGCCCGAGGATGGGTATGGCGCGTACAGCGAGGATCTTGTGGAGCAACTGGCCCGCGAGGACTTCGAGGACGACATCGAGGTCGGCGCCGCGTATTACACCCCCGCCGAGGACGGCCGCGTCCTGACCTTCACGGTGCTCGAGGTGAACGGCGAGCGCGTGAAGGTGGACTTCAATCCCCCGCTCGCGGGCCGGACGCTGGACTTCGAGGTCACGGTGGTCAGTGTGCGCGGGGCCAGCGCCGAGGAACTGGAGTACGGCCACGCCTCGCTTCCCCCCCGTCCCCCGGGTCCGTCTCCCGACCTATTCACCGCCGATTCCAGGCATAATGGAGGACTTATGAAGATTACCCAGGACACCGTAGTTGAAATTGATTACACCTTGACCGTGGACGGTGAGATCGTAGACCGCAGCGAGCCGGGTGAACCCCTGACCTACCTGCAGGGCCACAGCAACATCATTCCGGGGCTGGAGCGGGCGCTGGAAGGCAAGATGGCGGGCGACATGTTCCAGGAGATCATCCAGCCGGAAGACGGCTACGGCCCGCGCGACGAGGACAACGTGGAGGAACTGGCCCGCGAGGATTTCGAGGACGACGTCGAAATCGGCGAGACCTACTACGCCCAGGCCGAGGACGGCAGCGTGATTCCCTTCACGGTGCTGGAGATTGATGGTGACAACGTCAAGGTGGACTTCAACCCCCCGCTGGCCGGCCAAGTCCTGACCTTCGACGTGACCGTGGTGGGCGTGCGTGAGGCCACCGCCGAGGAACTGGAACACGGCCACGCCCACACCCCGGAGATGGAACACGACCACGGCTGAAGCTGGCCGCTAGGCCAGCACGAACGCGAGAAAAGAAGGTGGAGGACGCCGTACTGGG
This sequence comes from Deinococcus aerophilus, assembly GCF_014647075.1. NCBI lineage: Bacteria > Thermotogati > Deinococcota > Deinococci > Deinococcales > Deinococcaceae > Deinococcus > Deinococcus aerophilus. Next base: position 38,154 of record NZ_BMOM01000011.1, read on the forward strand.
CGTCCTCCACCTTCTTTTCTCTTTCTGTGGTCCGCGCTCAGGGCGTCAGGCGGTGGCGGTCCCGCGGGAAGGCGCGGGCGTAGCGCACGTTGGCGATGCCCAGCAGCTTGGCGGTCAGGCGCTCGGCCCCGATGGCAAAGCCGCCGTGCGGGGGCATGCCGTGCTTGAACACCTCGGAATAGCCGGTCATGGCTTCGGGGTTCATCTTGTAAGCGCGGATCGAGTCCATCAGCATCGCGTAGTCATGGATGCGCTGTCCGCCGGAGGTGATCTCGATGCCCCGGAACAGCAGGTCGTACCCGCGCGTGAGGTCGGTGCGGGGCGTGCCGTCGGTCTCCAGTTCGGGGTGGGCATAGAAGGGCCGGGCGGCGCGCGGGTACTTGGTGACGAACACGAAGTCGCTGCCCTGCGTCTCGGCAAAGTGCTGGGACAGCAGGCGTTCGGCTTCGGGGTCGAGGTCCTTGCCGCCCACCACGTGTCCGAACTTCTCGGTCACCAGCTGCCGGGCTTCCAGCAGGGGGATGCGTGGAATGTGCGCCGGAACGTCGGGAAGGGTCGCGCCCAGCAGCTCGAATTCGGCGGCGCAGGTGTCCTTCAGGCGCTGCATGATGGCCGTGAGCAGGCCATTTTGCAGCGTCATGACATCTTCCTCGTCGTGAATGAAGCCCATCTCCACGTCCAGCGACAGGTACTCGTTGAGGTGGCGGCTGGTGGCGTGTTCCTCGGCGCGGTACACCGGGGCGACCTCATAGACGCGCTCGAACACGCCCACCATGATCTGTTTGTACAGCTGCGGACTCTGGGCCAGGTACGCCTGCTCGCCGAAGTAGTCCAGCTTGAACAGGTTGGCCCCGCCCTCGGCCCCCGCCGAGACGATCTTGGGCGTGCTGATCTCGGTAAAGCCCTGTTCGCGCAGGTAGGTGTGAAAGGCGTACACGATCTCTCCCTGCACCTTCAGGGCCGCCCGCTCGCGCAGTCCACGCACCGAGACATAACGGTAGTCCAGCATGGTCTCGGGGTTGACGTTCCACTCCATCTTGGGAATCTCCAGCGGGGGGGCCTCCACGGCGGCGCTGATCACCCGGAATTCCTCGACCTGGACCTCGTACCCGCCCGGCGCCTTGGGGTGGGCCTTGACCCGCCCGACGACCTCCACGCTGCTCTCGGGCAGGGGCAGGTGCAGGCCGCTGCCCACGCACTGCGTGATGCCCGAGACGTCGCGCAGCACCAGAAACTGCACCCCGCCCAGGTCACGCCGGGCATGGACAAAGCCCAGCAGCCGCACGCGCTGTCCATCGTGCTGGTTCAGCTGGCGGGTGAGGGTCCGGGGCAGGGTGAGAGCGGATACGGATGGAACCTGGGGGGACTGGGGTTCGGTGGTCATGGCGGGCTCTCCTTTGAACGGTTCGGATGGAAACCGGTGTACGAAAAGCCCCCGACTCCGGTGCGGGGGGTCGGGGGCGTGGAAGCGGCGCGGACGTCCCCTAGCAGGGATCGTTATCATCATTGTTGCGCAGCGCCGCGAACATGCCCGCAAGTGTAGCGGGCGCACGGTGAGGGGGTCAACGGCGCGGCTAGGCAGGATGGGAGAGGCCGGCGGCGCTATGCTCCGGGGCATGAGTGCAACGAACGTTTGTTTGTGCCGCTGGAGGCCGGTATGACGGCCGCGCCCATGCGGCGTCCCCGCAGCGTGCTGTTCGCGCCCGGCAACCGCGCCGACCTGATTGCCAAGCTGCCGCGCCGCCGACCCGACGCTGTGGTCGTTGATCTGGAGGACGCCATTCCTGGGAATGCCGAGGCCAAGGCGCAGGCCCGGCCCATCGCGCGGGACGCCGTCCGCGCCCTGATCGCAGAGGCGCCGCACCTGGCGGTGTTTCTGCGGGTGAATGCGCCGCACTCGCCGTACTTCGCAGAGGATCTGGCGGTGCTGACTCCTGAACTGGCCGGGGTGGTTGTGCCCAAGCTGGAATCGGCGGCGGACGTGCAGATCGTGACCGGGGCGCTGCAGGCGCGGGGCCTGTCCCTGCCGATTCTGGCCGGACTGGAAACCGGCGCGGGCGTGTGGAACGCGCTGGAGATCCTCAAAGAGCCGGCAGTGGCCTGGGCCTATTTCGGTGCCGAGGACTACACCACCGACCTGGGGGGACGGCGCACCGTCGGCAACCAGGAAGTGCTGTTCGCCCGCTCGAGGGTGGCGCTGGCGGCGCGGCTGGCCGGGGTGCCCGCCCTGGACATCGTGGTCACGGCGCTGAACGACGAACCCGGTTTCCGCGCCGACGCTGAGCAGGGCCGCGCCCTAGGCTACAGCGGCAAGCTGTGCATCCATCCGGCCCAGGTGGAGCTGGCGCACGACGTGTTCGGAGCCACGCCCGCCGAGGTGGCCCGCGCCCGCGCGGTGCTGGCCGCGGCGCACGCGGCGGCCCAGGCCGGCCACGGAGCCTTCAGCTTCGAGGGCCAGATGGTGGACGAACCTATGCTGGGCGCCGCCCGCGCGCTGCTCGCCCAGGCCCCGGAGGCCGCCGATGAATGAAGACCTGAACCGCCCACAGGGCCGCTACTTCGAGGAACTGACTCCCGGCACCGTGATCCGTCACCGCGTCCGGCGCACGCTGACCGAGGCCGACAACGTGCTGTTCACCACCCTGACCATGAATCCCCAGCCGCTGCACCTGGACCACGAATACGCCGCCGCGACCGAGTTCGGGCAGCCGCTGGTGAACAGCCTGCTGACCCTCAGCCTGCTCGTGGGCCTCAGCGTCCACGAGCTGACGCTGGGCACGCTGGTGGCGAATCTGGGCATGACCGATGTGGTCTTTCCGAAGCCGGTGTTCCACGGAGACACCATCCACGCTGAATCCGAGGTGCTGGAGGCCAGGGGCAGCAAGTCCCGCCCGCATCAGGGTCTGGTTACCGTGGAACACCGCGCCCTCAACCAGCGCGGTGAGGTGGTCGCGCAGTGCAAGCGGACCATGCTGATGCAGCGGCGGGACGCGGACGCGGAGGGTGCGGCGGTATAGGCCGGCGTCTGGGGAAGGGGACACAAGAAGCGGTGGCGCTGCAGATGTGCGCCACCGCTTCTCCTAATGTATCTGGCCCTACTTATTCCGCCGGGTTGTACCAGTTGCGGTCCCAGCGGTGGGCGTATAGCCGGGCCACGTCCTCGGCCGGGAGGCCCTGGCCGTCGGCAATGGCGACGTTGCGCTCCACGTTGCGGACGCTGCGCATGCCCACGATCACGGTGCTGACGGCGCGGTGGCTGAGCACGAAGCGCAGTGAGGTCTCGGCCAGCTGGGCGCTGTTGATGCCCAGGTCGCTCTCGATGGCGCGCAGGCGCGGCTGTAACTCGGCCTTGCGGTTGCCGCCGAAGTAGTGGTTGCGCCAGTCGCCCTCGGGGAACTCGGTGCCGGCGGTGATGGTCCCGGTCAGGCTGCCCTCGTCCAGCGCCACGCGCACAATCACGCCGACGCCGTTGGCGAGGCAGGCGTCGAGCAGGCGGTCCTGCGGCGACTGGTCGAAAACGTTGTAAATCACCTGCACCGTTTCCACCACGCCGGCCTCCACCGCCTTGACAGCGTTGTCGGGCTGGTGGTCGTTGATGCTGATGCCGAAATGGCCGATCTTGCCGTCCTGCTTGAGCTGCTGGACCGCGTCCTGCCAGTCTCCCTGACCCAGCCACGAATCGTTCCAGACGTGAAACTGCTGCACGTCAATGCGCGGCAGGCCCAGCCGCTGCAGGCTGGCCTCGGTCATCCGGATCACGTGTTCGCCGGGAAAGGCCTCGTCGGCCGGAACGCCGGGCCGGGCGGGCCACTGACCGTTCTTGGGGCTGATCTTGGTGGCGACCAGGGTGCCCGGAAAGTCGCGGGCAGCCTGTCCGACCAGGCGCTCGCTGTGGCCGTCGCCGTACCCCATCGCCGTGTCGATAAAATTGCCGCCCAGCGACAGGTAGCGGCGCAGCGCCTCCAGGCTCTCGTCGTCCTGCGCTCCCTTCCACATGTCTGCCCCTATTCCCCACGCGCCGTAGCCGATCTCGCTGACGCTCAGGCCGGTGGCCCCCAGATTCCGCATTTGCATGGTCATGGCATCCAGGGTAGGCCAAAGGTGTGGTGGGGGGAGGTACTGCCAAGCATTGCTCAATGGTGAAGACTTTGCCGTGGGTTCCGGTGCGTGTGCCCACCGTTGGGAGCGGGAGTGCAGGAGTACGCTGGCCCGCGTGACACCGCCGCCCACGACTGCCCCCTCCGCTCCTCCGGCCGTGCAGCCGCACGATCAGGCGGCCCTGGACCGGGCGCGCAAGCTGGCGACCGTGGGCCTGATTCTGGGGGTGTTTCTGAATGCCCTGGAGTCCAGCGTGGTCGCCAGCGCCATGCCCAGCGTGATCAGCGACCTGCGCGGCGAGGCGCTGTATGCGCTGCCGTTTGCGGCCTATCTGCTGACCAGTACCGTGTCCAGTCCACTGTGGGGCCGGGGTTCGGACATCGTCGGGCGCAAGAAGCTGTACCTCAGCGGAATGGTGCTGTTCTTGCTGGGCAGCGTGCTGTGCGGCGCGGCGCAGAGCATGGGCTGGCTGATCGGGGCGCGGGCCCTGCAGGGACTGGGGGCAGGGGCGCTGCTGTCCATCGCACTGACCATTGTGGGCGAGCTGTACACCCTGGAACAGCGCGGGCGGGTGCAGGCGCTGTTCAGCGGCGTGTGGGGCATCAGCGGTCTGGTGGGGCCGCTGCTGGGCGGCTGGCTCACCGAGACGTGGTCGTGGCGCTGGACCTTTTTCGTATCTCTGCCCTTTGGGGTGGCCGCCTTTGTGATGGTGGCCCGGCACCTGCGCCAGTCGGGTGTGCGGCGTCAGGCACGGCTGGACTGGACCGGCGCGGCCCTGTTCACGTCGGGCAGTGCGCTGCTGATCTGGGGCCTGGAACTCCGGGTGTGGTGGGCGGTGGCGGCGGGCGTGCTGACCCTGGCCGGGGCGCTGTGGGTCGAGGGCCGCCATGCCTCCCCGCTGCTGCCTATGTCTGCGTTGCGCGAGCAGATTCCGCGTGTGGCCTTTCTGGGCAACCTGCTGGGCGGCGCGGCGTACTTCGGAGTCATCGCCTATCTGCCGCTGTATGCCCAGGGCGTGACCGGTCGGGGCGCGACGGCAGCGGGCGCCATCCTGACCCCGGCGCTGGTCGGGTGGACGCTGGCGAGCATCCTCGCTGCCCGGCTGATGCGGCGCATTCCCCTGGCCCGCATCTCACAGTTGGGCTTTGCGGTGCTGGTCGCGGTGTTCGCCGCACTCACCTTTACCGTGCACGCGCCGCTGTGGGTCACCTCGGCGCTGGGGTTTGTGGTGGGCACCGGCATGGGCTTTTCCATGCTCTCGCTGCTGCTCTCGGCCCAGGGAGCGGCCGCGCAGGGCGAACTCGGCGCCGTGACCAGCGGCGTGCTGTTCGCGCGCCAGATGGGCGGGGCGCTGGGCGTGACGGTGATGGCCCTGATCATCGGCGAGGCGGCCATCAAGGACGGCGGCGCCGCGCTGGCCGAGGGGCTGCGCCTCGCGTACTTTCTGGCGCTGGCCCTGGTGGCGGCCGCCCTGGTGTTCACCCTGACCCTGCGGGCCCGGACAGTGGCGGCTGCAGCGGCAGACTGAGGTTCCACCGGACTCCATAAGCCGAATGGCGGATTTGACCCACTTCTGTCTGCCGCCTATAATTTCGGTAATTGGCGAAATAATCAAACAAGGAGCGAACATGCGACTCTCACTGCTGACCCTGTCCCTGATCGTGGGCGGATTTGCCGCCGCAGCCTCTGCCCCCGTGTCCGTGGAAGTTCCCGGCCTGACCCTGCGCGGCACCCTGGAAACCCCGGACACGCCGGCTCCCTGGCCCACCGTCCTGATCGTTGCCGGTTCGGGACCGACCGACCGGAACGGCAACAGCGCCGCCATGCCCGGTGCCAACAACAGCCTGCAGGAGCTGGCCCAGGGGCTGGCGAAACTGGGTATTGCCAGCGTGCGGTACGACAAGCGTGGCGTGGGCCAGAGCATGCCCCCGGCGGGAACCTACATGAAGGAAGAGGATCTGGTGTTCGGCGACTTTGTGAATGACGCCGCTGCGTGGCTGCGGCAGCTGAAGGCGGACGCACGGGTCCGGGGGCTGGGACTCGTGGGGCACAGCGAGGGCGCCCTGATCGCCCTGGCCGCGGCACAGGCCGGGGAAGCCGGGGCAGTCGTGACCATCGCCGGACCGGGCGAGAATATGGCCGATGTGCTTGCCCGGCAGATCGGAGCCAATCCGGCCAACCCACCGCAACTCAGGGCCGAGGTGAACCACATCCTGGCCGAACTGCGCGCCGGACGCCGGGTGAACGAGGTCACGCCGGTCCTGGCCCCCCTGTTCCGGCCCAGCGTGCAGCCGTTTCTGATCTCGGCCTTCCGGTACGAGCCGGCCCGGCTGATCAAGACGCTGCCGGCCCCGGTGATGATCGTGCAGGGCACCAGCGACCTGCAGGTCACGCCGGAGGATGCCCGGCGGCTGGCACAGGCCCGCCCCGAAGCCCCACTGCTGCTGGTGCCCGGCATGAATCATGTGCTCAAGCAGGTGGGCGAGGACATGGCGTTGAATCAGCGGTCCTACGCGGACGCCAGCGTGCCCTTCAGCCCGGATCTGCTGCCCCCCATCGCCACCTTTCTGAAGGCCAATCTGAGCAAGCCGTCCACGCCATGAGCGCCGGGCACCCATGAACGAGGTCTTCAAGGCTCTGGCCGATCCCACCCGCCGCGAGATCCTGAGGGCGCTGCGCGGCGGTGAGAAGACCGCCGGCGAACTCGCCGAGCTGTTTCCGCTGACCAGGAGTACGCTCAGCGGTCACTTTGCGGTGCTGCGCGCCGCCGCCCTGGTGAGATCAGAAAAACGCGGCACCTTTCTGATCTATCGCCTGAACACCACCGTCTTTCAGGAGGTTTCGGCGGGTCTGCTGGAGCTGTTCGGCGTATCGCCGGGAGATCCACAGCCTTCCTCACCCCCCCCGTCCGTGCCGACCGACCCGGAGGAGACCCCATGAACGTCAAGGAATGGCCCACCATCCTGAGTTTTGTCCTGACCGGCGCCATCGCCGCCCTGACCTATCCGCGCCTGCCCGCCCGCGTCCCGGTGCACTGGGGGGTGGACGGTCTCCCCGACCGGTACGGCACGCCGTTCGAGGCCCTGTTTCTGCTGCCCCTGGTTCTGCTGGGCGCGGCGGCGCTGCTGTGGCTTGTGCAGCGCTCCGGACCGGACCGGGCCAACGCCCCGGTGCTGAGAACGGCGCGGCTGGGGCTGGGGCTGCTGGCCCTGCTCGCGACCCTCTCGCGTGCCCTGGACTGGGAAACGGTGCGGGCGGTCCTGATCGGCGTAGGCCTGTTGTTCACGTTGCTGGGCAATGTCATGGGCCGCGCGCAGCCCAGCGTGTTCGTGGGCCTGCGTACTCCCTGGGTGTTCCGCAGCCGCCGGGCGTGGTTCGCCTCCCAGCGCCGCTCGGCCGTGTGGCTGACCGGTCTCGGCGTGGTCCTGGCTGGGGTGAGTGCCGCCGCACCGCTGGACTGGCTATTCCCGTGGGTGGTCCCGGTGGGCCTGCTCACGGCCCTGGTCGGGATGGGCGCGTGGCTGACCTATGCCTCCTACCTCGACTGGAAGCGTGATCCCTCGCCCGAGCCCGCACTCAAATCCTGACGTCCGGACGCGGTGCTTTTCGGCCTGCTGTGGCATGTTCCGCGCGCTGGACCGTGTAGCAGCACAGGGAAGACGAGAGCGGGTGGCCGACGTGGTCGCCCTCGCCTGGAGCGGTCCCGGCCCGCCGACCTGAACGCCCGAACTCCAGGTGAGAGGAGTTGCAGTTTCCTTGACGCCCCCGGGGAAAACAGATAGATTGGCTTCTGAGCTTACCTACCGGTCAGTCAATCCCTAGCCTCTTTCCAGGAAGTTCTGAACCATGGACGAAATCGTCATCTCGCCTGCCCTTCACAACGCTGTCGGCGGCCTTGTCGTGCTGGCCGCCGTGCTTACCGTCGCCTTGAACTGGCATGGCCTCGTTACCCTCAAGACCGCGGGTGGTCCAGATTCACCCCGCAACCCCTCGCTGGGCGGCTGGCAGAACGAGGCGCTGATCGCCTTTCAGATCGCGCTGATGGTTCAGGCGCTGATCGGCATCAAACTGCTGGACCAGGGCCTGGGCACCGTGCAGAGATACGTGCATTACCTGGGCGGTCTGGGGTCGCTGGGGCTGGTCATGCTGTATTACTGGCTGCCCCAGCGCGGGGTCCGGGACGGCGCGCTCAAGGTGCTGGGGCTCACGGTGGCCTCGCTGGCCTTCGTGCTGCTGACCTTCTTCGTCGGTGGCCTGTACGCACGCGGCGGCCTGAGCTAAACCGGGGGGTGGGGGCAGGGGTCACGCTCCCGTATCCTGCACCCCATGACGGCCCCGGCCCCCTCCACACTCGATCCCCTGAACACCGCCACCCTGACCATCACCTGTCCGGACCGGGGCGGCATCGTGGCCTCGGTGTCACAGTTTCTGCACAACCACGGCGCGAACATCATCCACAGCGACCAGCACAGCACCGATCCCGCAGGCGGCACCTTCTTCATGCGTATGGAGTTTCACCTCGCCGAGCTGGACCTGGCGCGCGACGGCTTCACGCGGGCCTTCTCCTCGGTGGTGGCGCGCCCCTTCGAGATGGACTGGCAGCTCAGCTACCGCGCCGAGCCCAAGCGCATGGCGGTTCTGGTCAGCCGTTACGACCACTGTTTTCTGGACCTGCTGTGGCGCAAACGCCGCGGCGAGCTGAACGTCACGATTCCGCTGGTCATCAGCAACCACGAGGACCTGCGCCGGGACGCCGAGATGTTCGACATCCCCTTTCACGTTGTGCCGGTGGGCAAGGACCACAAGGCCGAGGCCGAGGCCGAACAGGTCCGGCTGCTGCGGGAGGCCGACGCGGACTTCGTCGTGCTGGCCCGCTACATGCAGATTCTGTCGGGCGACTTCCTGAGCGGCTTCGGGCGGCCCGTGATCAACATCCACCACAGCTTTCTGCCCGCCTTCGTGGGCGCGAACCCCTACCGCGCGGCCTTTAACCGGGGCGTCAAGCTGATCGGCGCGACCAGCCATTACGTGACCGAGGAGCTCGACGCCGGCCCGATCATTGCCCAGGACGTGATTCCGGTGACCCACCGGGAAACGCCCGATACCCTGATGCGACTGGGCCGCGACGTGGAGCGGCAGGTACTCGCCCGCGCAGTCAAGGCCCACGTCGAGGACCGCGTGCTGGTCCACGGCAACAAGACCGTGGTGTTCTGATACTGCGCCGTTTTTATCCGCGCCCGCCCGCGCCGCTCTGAACCTGTTCCGTTCCGCTGCCCCTGGAGGCCTTCACGATGACTGTTCTTTACACGATCCTGCTGACCCTGCACAACCTCAACCGCTGGCTGGTGCTGCTGACCGGTCTGTGGACCCTGCTGCGCTCTGTTCCTGGCCTGACCACCGGCCGCGCCTTCAAACCCGCCGACCGGCGTCCGGTGGTGGCGTTCGCGGGCACAGTGCACCTGCAACTGGTGCTGGGCCTGCTGCTGTTTGCCCTTCTGGGCATGCAGAACATTCCGGTGTTCGCGGGGGCGCCGCGCCCCAGCTTTCAGTGGGAACACCTGGGGCTGGGCGTGCTGGCCGCCGTGTTCGCCACCCTTGCCACTGCCCTGAGCAAGCGCGCCACCACTCACCATGCTCGATTCCGCAGCATGGCCCTCTGGACGGCCCTGAGCCTGCTGACGGCGCTGGTCGGCATTCCGTGGTGGCGGCCCCTGCTGCGCTTTTTCAACCTGTAGCTTCAACGGAGCGGCGGTTCAGGCCAGGGCCACCCCGGAGCCGCTCCAACTGGCCTGCTCAAAACGCCGGTTCAGGTTGATTCGCTGCCCGAAGGAATGTGGAGGCGCGAGGTGAAAGCCCAGGTGTGCGTACCGGCGGGCCAACCCCAGCAGGTACTCGGCCTGGGTGACGCTCGCGGCCCCCACCGAGAAATGCCCCTGTTGCCCGGTCAGGCCCAGAAGCAGGGTTTCAGCCAGGGCGGCAGACAGCAGACCCGTGGGCCACCCGCCGCCCCGGCGCCGTACCCCCGGCGCGCTGACCAGGCCGCCGTCCACCACGCGCACGTCGGGGCGGGTAAGCAGCAGCTCGGGCCGGGTCAGGCGGGGCTGTGCCGCGTCCAGCACGATGGCTCCGGGCTTCAGGTGTGCCCGGAGGAACCCGTCTTCCAGCGGCGTTGCATTGTCCGGGCCGAGCAGCACCACCAGATCTGCTGCGCCGAGGCGCGTCAGGTCCGGAGTGATCTCGGTCCGGGACGCTTCCAGATCGGCGGGCAGGGTGCGCCGCCGGTCCTCGTCCGGCTCCAGAAGCAGCAGCGGTCCGGCGCTGCGCCGCGCGAGCAGGCCGGTCAGGCTGCGGCCCAGGCCGGTGCCGGCGTCCACCACAGCCACCCGGCAGCCCACGGGGCACAGACCCAGCAACCGCTGCACCCCCTGAAACAGCATCGCCGCCGTGAAGGCGTGTCCGTTGGTCAGGCCAATGTCCCGGCGGTGCTGCAGGACGCGGCCGTCGTCGGTGGCCGTGGCGATCAGCCCGCCCAGCCCCACCGTCTGCGCCCCCAGGTCCCGCGCCTGGGTCACGGCGTGGTCAATGGCGTGGCGCGCCCGCGCGCTGCCGGTCAGCAGTTCGGCGGGAGCCACGGGGACCGTGATCAGCCAGCCGGCAGGGTGCTGCGGCCCGTCCTCGCAGCGCAGCACCCCGCTGACCACCCCAGGCAGGCTGAAACGGCGCATGACGCCGTGATACACCGCGTTGGGCACCCAGCTCAGCGGGCGGCACACCTCGCCGAGTTCGCGCGCCACGTCCGCGCGGGGAGGCACCAGCAGGGCCACCGGATGCTGGCCCCGTCCCCCTGTTCTCCTGACCCTGTTCATGTCCGTACTGTGTACGGGCACCCGTGATCAAAGCGTGATCGCCTGTGGAGGCGTGCGGCCCCGGCGCTGTGCGGGGCGGCGGCGGCCGGCTGGACTGCCCGCCGGTCAGGTCAGGCGCTGCGGCTCGATGACCACCTTGCCCGTGGTTTTGCGGTCCAGGATGTCCTGGAAGGCGCGGGCGCTGTCACTCAGCGCGTACGTCGGCCCCACATGGGGCGTGACCTGACCGCTGGCGACCAGCGGGGTCAGGGCCTGGGCCGCCGCCGCCGTCGCCTCGCGGTCGGTCATCAGGCTGGTCAGCCACAGGCCCGTGACCGTGAGGTTGCGCTTCATGAGGTCCACCGGGCGCAGGTGAGCCTGTTCACGGCTCGCGTTGCCGATCACGATGACGCGGCCCTGTGCGGCGGCCATGTCCAGGCTTTCCTGAAAGCGCGGTCCGCCCACGACTTCCAGAATCAGGGGTACGCCCCCGCCTCCGGCCGCGTCGCGCACCTTTTGCACTCGCTCCGGGTCGTCCTGCAGCAGGGTCACATCGGCGCCGAGGTCACGGGCGAGCTGCAGCTTCTCCTCGGTGCTCGCCATGGCTATGACCTGCATGCCCAGCGCCTTGGCAAGCTGGATGCTCGCGGTGCCCAGCGCGCCCGCTGCCGCCTGAACCAGCACCCACTCGCCGGGCTGCCCGCGTCCCAGCGTTTTCAAGCCGTGGTAGGCCGTGAAATACGACACTGGAAACGCGGCGGCCTGCGCGCCCGTGAAGTTCTCGGGCACTGGAATCACGGCGGCGGCCTTCGCCACCGCATATTTTGCGAGGGCTCCGCTGCCGCCCAGGCAGGCCACCCGCTGCCCGACCGTCACGTTCGTGACCTCTTCGCCCAGCGACTCCACGATGCCGGCAAATTCCATGCCCGGCGTGTACGGCACGCGCGTGCGCGTCAGGTACTCGCCTGCCACCGCCAGCACGTCGGCAAAGTTGATGCCCACCGCCTCGACCTTGATGCGGATCTCCCCGGGACCGGCCACCGGCACGGGAATATCACGGAGTTCCATCACGTCGGGGGGACCCAGGCGTTCAACCACCACCGCTGTCATCTGTTCGCTCATTGAGGCAGCATAGCCGAGTGTCCCCCACAAAGTGAACGCGCACGTCAACTATGAACGTCCACGTATTTGACCGCAGGCGGACGGCGTGGAAGCATGCGGGCCTCAGCAGAACGCACAACTCAAGGAGGTTCCACCATGACCAATGCCCCAGCAGAAATGGTTCAACAGTCGCGTGACGGCGAAATCCTGATCCTGACCATCAACAACCCGCCGGTCAACGCCTTTTCTCCCGGCGTGCCCGAGGGCCTGAAGGCCGGACTGGACGCGGCGGCGGCCGATGACGGCGTGAAGGCGGTGGTCATTATCGGCGGTGGACGCACCTTCGTGGCCGGAGCCGACATCAAGACCTTTGGCCGCCCGCGTGAGGAAGCCCCCGACCTGCGCGGCACCATCGAGAAACTGGACGCCTTTGCCAAACCCACCGTCGCCGCCATCCACGGCACGGCGCTGGGCGGCGGGCTGGAGCTCGCGATGGGCTGCAGCTACCGCGTGGCGGTCAAGGAAGCGCAGGTGGGTCTGCCCGAGGTCAAGCTGGGCGTGTTGCCCGGCGCGGGCGGCACCCAGAGGCTGCCTCGTGTGGTGGGCGCACAGAAGGCGCTGGACATGATGCTGTCGGGCAATCCCATCAAGGCGGCCGAGGCGCATGAACTCGGCCTGATCGACCAGATCGTGGACGGGGATCTGCTCGCCGGAGCCGTCGCGTTTGCCCGCGAACATGCCGATGCCCGCCCGCTGCCGCGCATCAGCGAGAAGGGCGTGGAAGGCGGCAGCCCCGAGGTCTTCGCCGCCGCCCGCCAGGGCATCAAGAAGTCGCACCGCGGCCAGCTCTCCCCGGCGCTGATCATTGATCTGGCCGAGATGGCGGCGAACAGGCCCTTCCAGGAAGGCTGGGACGCCGAGGCGAGCAAGTTCCTGGAGGCGATGAACAGCCCGCAGTCACGCGGTCTGCGCCACATCTTCTTCGCCGAGCGCGAGGCGGGCAAGATTCCGGGCATCACGAAGGACACGCCGACCACCGAGATCCGCTCGGCAGGCATCATCGGCGCGGGGACCATGGGCGGCGGCATCGCCATGAACTTCCTGAATGTCGGGATTCCTGTCACCATCGTGGAGACCCAGCAGGAAGCGCTGGACCGCGGCCTGGGCGTGATCCGCAGGAACTACGAGAACACCGCCAAGAAGGGCCGCATCAGCATGGACGACGTGGAAAAACGCATGTCCATGCTCACGCCCACGCTGGACATGGGCGATCTCAAAGACGCCGACATCATCATCGAGGCGGTCTTTGAGAACATGGACGTGAAGAAGGAGATCTTCACGAAGCTCGACGGCATTGCCAAACCGGGCGCGATCCTGGCGAGCAACACCTCCACGCTGGACGTGAACGAGATCGCGTCCGTGACCTCGCGCCCGGAAAGCGTGATCGGCCTGCACTTCTTTTCTCCGGCGAACGTGATGAAGCTCCTCGAAATCGTGCGCGCAGACAAGACCAGCGACAGCGTGCTGGCGACGAGCATGGCCCTGGCCAAGAAGATCAAGAAGGTGGGCGTGGTTGTCGGCGTGTGCGACGGCTTCGTGGGCAACCGCATGGTTCACCGCTACGGTGACGAGGCCCGCCAGATGGTGGAGGAAGGGGCGCGGCCCGAGGACGTGGACGCGGCCATGAACGCGCTGGGCCTGCCGATGGGACCGTTCCAGATGAGCGATATGGCGGGCCTGGACATCGGCTACGCCATTCGCCAGCATCAGGCCAAGGTTGCGGGCAAGCCCAAGCCCGACGGCTGGCTGGACCGCATCGTGGAGCGTGGCCGCAAGGGTCAGAAGACCAGCGCCGGCATCTATGACTACGGCGAGGACCGCAAGCCCAAGCCCAATGCCGAGATGACCCAGTTGATCGCCGATTACCGCGCCGAGAAGGGCATCACCCCCCGCGAGATTGGCCAGGAAGAGGCCACCAAACGCCTGACCTACAGCTTGGTCAACGAGGGCGCGAAGATTCTGGAAGAGGGCATTGCCCAGCGTGCCAGCGACATCGACGTGATCTACATCTACGGCTACGGCTTTCCGGCCTACCGCGGCGGCCCGATGCAGTACGCCGACGAGCAGGGGCTGAAGAACGTGGTGGACGACCTGAAAAAATACGGCCAGACGCCCGCGCCGCTGCTTCAGAAGCTGGCCGATGAGGGCGGCACGTTCTCGGGGTGGGACAAACAGAAGTAGGCTCTTTTCGGGGGACCTGTTCCCGCCCTGGCGTCTTGCGGGCAGGTCCTGTGAAAGAGGACCATGAAGTATCGTCCTGGAATCAGCGCACCGTTTCCCTGCAGGGAAAAAGCACCCCACACCGCTCAACCTCAACCAAGGAGTTCTTATGCCCGAAGCAGTCATCGTATCCACCGCCCGCACCCCCATCGGCAAGGCCTACCGGGGCTATCTCAACGACACACACGGCTCGGATCTGGGCGCACACGCCGTCACGCACGCCGTGCGGCGGGCCGGAATTGATCCCTCTGAAATCGAAGACGTGATCATGGGAGCGGGCAACCCCGAGGGAGCTACCGGCTCCAACATTGCCCGCCAGATTGCCCTGCGCGCCGGATTCCCGGTCAGCGTGGCGGGCGTGACCGTCAACCGCTTCTGCTCCAGCGGCCTGAACACCATCGCGCTGGCGGCCAACCATGTCATGGCCGGGCAGGGCGACGTCTTCGTGGCGGGCGGTCTGGAAAGCATCACCCTGACGCAGAACGAGCATGCCAACAAGTACCGCCTGCGGGGCGAGTGGCTGATGGAGCACAAGCCGGCCATCTACATGCCCATGCTGGAGACGGCAGAAATCGTGTCCAAGCGCTACGGCATCTCGCGCGAGGCGCAGGATGAGTACGCCTACTACTCGCAGATGCGGACGGCGGCGGCGCAGCAGGCCGGGAAGTTCGATCACGAGATCGTGCCCATGACCGCCACCATGAAGGTGCAGGACAAGGAAACCGGCGAGATTTTCGACAAGGAAGTGACCCGCAAGCTCGACGAGGGCAACCGCCCCGAAACCACCCTGGAGGGCCTGCAGAAGCTCAAGCCGGTCTTCGAGGGCGGCGTGATCACGGCGGGCAATGCCTCGCAGCTCAGTGACGGCGCGGCGGCGGTCGTCGTGATGAACGCGGACACGGCCCGCGAGCGCGGGCTGGAACCGCTGGGTCTGTTCAAGGGCTTTGCGGTGGCCGGCTGCGAACCCGACGAGATGGGCATCGGCCCGATCTACGCCGTGCCCAAGCTCCTGAAGCGCCACGGCCTGAGCGTGGACGACATCGACCTGTGGGAACTGAACGAGGCGTTTGCGGTGCAGGCGCTGTACTGCCGCGACACGCTGGGCATCGACCCGGAAAAGTACAACGTCAACGGCGGTTCCATCAGCATCGGGCACCCCTACGGCATGAGCGGCGCACGTCTGACCGGCCACGTTCTGCTGGAAGGCAAGCGCCGGGGCGCCAAGCATGTGGTCGTGACCATGTGTGTGGGCGGCGGCATGGGCGCGGCAGGTCTGTTCGAAGTGCTGTAACCGCCGGAGGAAGGGTCGGGCTGCGAAAGGACTTTCCTGGGTCCCGCAGCCCGCATTCTGTTCATGCCGGTTCACCCCGATAATTTCCTGGAGGTTCTGCGATGCCCCTTGATCCCGCCCTGCAAGACGTCCTTTTGCAATTCGCCGCCGCACCGCAGCCCGCCGGGCTGGAGGAGATGCGCCGGATGGTGGTCGCCAACGCGGGCCGTGTGCCCCGGAGACCGGTCACCCTGGCGTCCACCCGCGACCTGACGATTCCCGGCCCCGCCTGTGCGCTTCCGGCCCGACTGTACACGCCGCCAGGGGAGGCCCCGGCACAGGGCTGGCCGCTGACCGTGTTCTTCCACGGCGGCGGCTTTGTGGCCTACAGCATCGAGACGCACGATCAGCTGTGCCGCGAGCTGTGCGCGGGTGCGGCAAGTGCCGTGCTGAGCGTGGAATACCGTCTGGCCCCGGAGAACAAGTTTCCGGCCCCGGTGGACGATGCCTACGCCGCTTTCACCTGGGCCGCCGCGAACGCCGCCGAACTGGGCGCGGACCCGTCCCGGCTGGCGCTGGCGGGGGACAGCGCGGGCGCGAGCCTGTGCATCGCCGTGACTCAGCGTGCCCGCGACGAACAGGGCCCCACCCTCGCGGCGCAACTGCTGATCTATCCGGCCGCTGATTTCGTGAACACCGGGCGTTATCCCTCGCGTCAGGAAAACGGTACCGGCTACTTCCTGACCGAGGAGCGCATGAAGTTCTTCGGGGAAATGTATCTCGCCGAGGCCGCACACGGAGCACACCCACACGTCTCGCCGCTGCATGCCGCCGACCTCACAGACCTTCCGCCCGCGCTGGTCCTGACCGCCGAATTTGATCCGCTGCGGGACGAGGGCGTTGCCTATACGGAGGCGCTGCGGGCGGCGGGCACCCGCGCCGAACACCAGCCCGGTCCCGGCATGATCCACGGCTTTGCCAACATGACCGGGGTGTCGCCGGCGGCGGCGGCGTTGGTGGACCGGGCGGCTGCGTGGCTGGGCCGGGAGCTGGCCCAGCCACGCACCACGCCCGCCTGAAGTCCGGCGCGGTGGCCGACCGGGGTTACGGCAGCCTGAAGGCCGCCGCGTCCTGCGCGGGCAGGCTCAGGTGCAGGTAGCCTCCGCTGCGGCTCAGCTTGGCGTCCTGACCGGCAAACAGGGACGGCACCAGCGGGCCGGTCCCGGCCGGGAGGCCCAGGCTGCCCAGCTTCAGGGAGTACGTGCGCCGCTCCTTGCCGCCATGCCACGCCACGAGTACGGTCTGGTCCCCGGACTGGCGGGTGAACAGCAGCAGGTCGTCGGCCAGGGGCTGGGGCGTCTTCAGCAGCGTCAGCGTGCCGCGGCTCAGGGCCGGGCTGGCCTGGCGGGCGGCGATGGCCCCGCGCGCGACCTCGAAGACCTCCCGCTCCTGGGGGGTCCACTGCTCTTCAAAGCGCATGTCGCGGCGGTTGTCGGGATCGGGGCCGCCGCGCATGGCGATCTCGGTGCCCTGCCAGATCACCGGGACGCCGCGCAGGGTCATCAGGGCGCGCAGGCCGTATTTCGTGCGGGTCTGGCCCACGTCCTCGAACAGCGAACCCTGGGCAAAGCGCGGCACGTCGTGGTTGTCCAGAAACAGGGCGACCTCGCCGGGGCGGGGCAATTCTCCCTGGCGGGCGAGCACGTTCGCCACGCTGTCCAGCCCCTGCCCGGCCATGATGCTGCCCTTCATGGCGGCCTGCAGGCTGAACAGAAACAGGCTGTCAAAGCCCTCGCGCTGCCACTCGCCCACCGTGCCGCTGTCGGCGTCATACCACTCGCCCAGGGTCCACGTGCCGGCCTGCCGGTCGCGGGCGAGCAGGGTGTCCAGAAACGGCTTCTCGACATGCTTGATCGCGTCGTAGCGGAAGGCGTCCACGCCCTGCTTGCGCCAGAAGTCCGCGTTGCCCAGCAGCAGCTCGCGTACCTGCGGCTGGCTCTGCTTCAGGTCCGGCAGGCCGGCCAGCGGACAGTCCACGTCCTTCTGACCGGTCGCGGCGCACTCGGCGGCGCCGTTGAACCACGCCGGATGTTTCTGAACAGCGGCGGCCTCGTACCCATAGTGGTTGATGACCTGATCGAGAACCACGCGCAGGCCGTCAGCCTTGGCCGCCTTCACGAAGGTTGCGAAGGTGTCCAGCGACCCGAAATGCGGATCCACCGCCCGGAAATCGGCGGGCCAGTACCCGTGGTACGGCGTGGTCCCGAAGGAGTTGCGCGTCTGCTGGGCGTATACAGGCGTCAGCCACAGCGCGGTGGCTCCCAGGCGGCGAATGTACGGCAGCTTCTGGGTCAGGCCGGCGAGGTCGCCGCCATGCCATGCCCGGGGGTCGTCGCGGTTGACCCCGGCGTTGTTCTGCGGGTCGCCGTCGAAGAAGCGGTCCGGCATGACCTGATAGATGACCTGTCCCTCGAAGGACGGCACAGAGGATTGCGCGCCTGCCAGACCACCTGTGGTCAGCAGAAGCGCGCCCAGCACGAATCGGCGCATGATTG
This sequence comes from Deinococcus aerophilus, assembly GCF_014647075.1. Taxonomy (NCBI): domain Bacteria; kingdom Thermotogati; phylum Deinococcota; class Deinococci; order Deinococcales; family Deinococcaceae; genus Deinococcus; species Deinococcus aerophilus. Next base: position 56,303 of record NZ_BMOM01000011.1, read on the forward strand.
CCATGTTACCCGGCCAGCGGGGACAGGAGGCCTCAGCCGGTGTTGCGCACCCCCGCGGCAATGCCCTGCAGGCTGAGCATCAGGGGTCGCTCGAATTTATCCAGGCCGCCGTCCTCGGCCCGGGCCCGGCGCAGCAGCTCGACCTGAATGCGGTGAATCGGGTCGATGTAGGGGTTGCGCAGGCTGATGCTCTCGCGCAGCCGGGGTTCGTTGCCCAGCAGTTCGCCGCCCACGGCGGCCTCGACGAGCGCCACCGTCTCGTGGTACGCGGCCTGCAGGTGGTCGGCCAGCGGGTGGGGCCCCAGCAGGCGCAGGTACTCCTCGAAGATCAGCGGGTCGCTCTTGGCAAGGCTCATCTGCGCGTTGTCGAGCACCGTGCGGAAAAACGGCCAGTCGGTGTACATCTGCCGCGCCGCCTCCGGCCCGATGCTCTGCAGGCCCTCGCGCAGTCCGTACCAGCCGGGCAGGTTAGAGCGGATCTGGGTCCAGCTCATCACCCACGGAATGGCGCGCAGGTTATTCAGGGTGGGTGCGCCGGGCCGCCGAACGGGGCGCGAGGCGATGTTCAGGCGGGAGATCTCGTGGATGGGCGTGGCCGCCTCGAAGAAGGGCAAAAAGCCCTCGTCGTGGACCAGGGCGCGGTAGGCGGCGGCGCTGGCCTTTGCGGCGCGGTCCATGGCGCCCGTCCATTCCTCGCTCAGGGGTGGAGCCGGACGCGCCGCAGAGAGCAGCAGGCCGTACAGCGCCTGTTCCAGATTGCGCCGCGCGAGCACCGGATGGCTGTACTTGTCGGCCAGCGCCTCGCCCTGCTCGGTGATGCGCAGTCCCGCGTCAATCGTTCCGGCGGGCTGCCCCAGGATGGCCCGCGAGGCCGGTCCGCCCCCGCGCCCGATGCTCGTGCCGCGCCCGTGGAAAAAGCGCCAGCGGACGCCCGCACGGCGGCACACGTCGCTGATCTTGCGCTGGGCCTCGTGCAGCGCCCAGTTGGCGGCCAGGAAGCCGGCGTCCTTGTTGCTGTCGGAGTAGCCCAGCATGATTTCCTGCACGTCCTCTCCCAGGATGGCGCGGTACGCGGGCAGACCGAGCAGTTCCCATACCACCTGAGGAGCACGTTCCAAGTCGTCCAGCGTCTCGAACAGCGGCACCGGCAGCACCCGCAGTCCCACCTCGCGGGCCAGCAGCAGCGGCTCGAGCACGTCGCTGACGCTCTCGGCCATGCTGATGACGTAGCGCCCGAAGGCGCGAGGTCCCACCTGCGCCACGGCGTCCCGGACCTCGCGGATGGGACCGATCACGGTTTCCAGTTCGGGAGTCAGCGCCTCTCCGGCTGGCCACAGCGGGCGGCGCGAGCGCAGTTCGCCCGAGAGCAGTTCCTGACGGGCATGTTCGGGCAGGGACAGGTAGTCGGCCTCCACGCCCGCCGCCGCGAGCAGCGCCGCGACCGCCGCCCCGGTCTGGCCCGAGTGCTCGCGGACGTCCAGGCTCACCAGATGCTGCCCGAAGACCCGCACCAGCGTCAGCAGCGGCGTGAGCAATTGGTCGGCGCTGCGGTGCTGGCCGTCCTCGCGCAGCCGGGTGTCCAGGGCCTGCAGGCGGGGCAGCAGCTCCACCTGCAGGCCGTCACGCACGGCGTTGTGCAGCTCGCGCAGTTCGTGGCGGTACGGCTCGTGGCCCTGCTCCTCCTGGCTGAGGTCGGCATACGCCTGCCGCAGTTCCGAGAGCAGCAGTTCGCGTGCCCGCGCGCGGTGCAGGGCGAGCGTCTCGCGGGTGGCCTCGGGCGTCACGAAGGGGTTGCCGTCGCGGTCACCGCCCATCCACGAGGAAAAGCTCAGCGGCAGCCGGGCGTCGGACTCCTGACCGTAGACCCGCACGAAGGCCCGGCTGAGGTCGCGCTGCAGCGTGGGCAGCGCCGCCGAGATCGCGGTGATGTAATTCAGGCCGCCCTTGACCTCGTCGAGCACCGTGGGTTTGAGGTGCCGCAGCTCGGGCGTAGACCACATCGCCTCCACATGCGCCGCGACCCGTTCCTGCGCGGCCTCGTCTTCCAGCGTGGGCAGGTCGCGCGCCACCGCTTCCAAGTGCTGGCGGATGGTGCGCCGCCGCATCTCGGTGGGGTGGGCGGTGAAGGTCAGCCCCAGGTCCAGCCGCGCGATCAGGACCTCGGCCTCGGCGGCGTTCAGGCCCTGCGCCTTCAGCTCGGTCAGTGCGCCCTCCAGACTCTGCGGGCGCACGCCCTCTGCGCTGCTCAGAACACGCACCCGCTCGTACTCCTCGGCCAGATTGACCAGCTGGAAATACCAGGTGAAGGCCCGCGCCAGGTTGCCCGCGTCCTCGCCCGACAGCCCGCTGAGCATGGCGCGCAGCTCGGTGTCGTTGCCTCCGGCGCGCACCTCGCGCACCAGCGCCCGTGTGCGCTCCACCAGGTCGAAAAACGCCTCGCCTTCCTGCTCCTTCAAAACCTGCCCCAGCGTGCGGCCCAGCAGGTTGACGTCGCTTCTTATGCCCATGGTTTGCCCCTGATTGTCTTCACGAGAAGGTGTGACGGATCGGCGGGAGGTGCGGTGGGGTCAGCGGCCCATGCCTCCGACGCCCTCGGTCTCTTCTACGTAACGGTACCGTTCGATGGCCTCGGCGCGGCCCCACTCTATCTGGACATACACGGCGTTCAGCTCGGCGCGGCCCTCGGCGACGGCGTAGCGGTGCGGACGCTCGGTCACGAACCGCTGAATGGGTCCCTCGGGGTCCGAACCGATGATGCTGTCGTGTGGGCCGGTAAACCCCACATCCGACTGAAAGGCCGTGCCGCCGGGCAGAATGCGGGTATCGGCGGTGGGCACGTGGGTGTGCGTGCCGATCACGGCGGCCACCCGTCCGTCGAGGTGCCACGCCAGTCCGGCCTTCTCGCTGGTGGCCTCGGCGTGCATGTCCACAAAGACGCTGCCCAGGTCGTCGCGTTCCAGCAGCTCGTCCATGGCCCGGAAGGGATTGGACACCGCTTCCATGAAGACCCGGCCCAGCACATTGACCACCGTGAGGCGCTCGGGCTTGCCCTGGGCGTTTCTGACCTCAAAGGTGCGCCACCCCAGACCCGGCGTGCCCGGATCAGCGTAGTTCAGGGGACGCACGATGGGATAGTTCACCTCGTCAAGCAGCAGCTTGTAGATGTCGCGGTGATGCCATGCGTGGTTGCCCAGCGTCATGCAGTCGGCTCCGGCCCGCAGCGCGGCGTCGGCGGCGTCACGGTGCAGCCCGAAGCCGCCGGCAGCGTTTTCCATATTCACAATCACGAAATCCGCCGTCTTTCTCAGCTGAGGCAACTGCGCCGACAGCACCCGGCGGCCCGGCTGGCCAAATACATCTCCCACAAACAGCACCCTGATCATGGAGGCAGGCTAGCGTCTGGGGTGCCCCTCCGGTCGTCGCCCGGGCCCATCGCGGCCCCGGCGGGCAACCCCGGTCCTTCCGGCGGCGTATATAAGAGGACATGACCGACCCCGCTCCCCAAGCCGTCGCCGCTCTGGAACTGTGGGAGGTCTACAAGGCTTTTGGGGGCCAGCCGGCGGTGGCGGGCCTGAGCCTCACGGTCTGTCCCGGCGAACTGTACGCGCTGCTCGGCCCCAACGGAGCGGGGAAGACCACCACCATCCGCATCGTGGCGGGCCTGACCCGGCCCGACGGCGGCGAGGCCCTGATCTACGGACACAGCGTGCAGCGCAACGGGGCGGCGGCCAAACAGGTTCTGGCCTACTTGCCCGATGATCCGCTGCTGTACGGCAAGCTCAGTGCGCCGGAGTATCTGGAGTTTGTGGCGGGGCTGTGGGGCCTGAGCGCTGCCGAGGCTGCGCCCGAAGCCGAGCGGCTGTTGCGGTGGCTGAATCTGTGGGACCACCGCACGCAGCGCACCGAAGGTTTTTCACGCGGAATGAAACAGAAACTGGCGCTGGCCGGAGCGCTGATCCACCGGCCACGCCTGATGCTGCTGGACGAGCCGCTGACCGGGCTGGACGCGGCGGCCTCGCGTCAGGTCAAAGACGCTCTGCAGGAATACGTGGCGGGCGGCGGCGCAGTGGTGCTGACCACCCACATTCTGGAGGTGGCCGAGCGGATGGCCGGGCGCATCGGCATCATTGCGGAGGGTCGTCTGGTGACCGAAGGAACCCTGGAAGAGCTGCTGGCGCGCACCGGGACGCAGACCCTGGAGGACGCCTTTCTGGCCCTGACCGGGCTGGACGCACCGCCGGCCGAGGCGCTGGATGAGGAAGTTCGGGCGGGTGGGTGAAGACCGGACAGGCCCGCGTGAGGCCGTGAGAACGCCGGAGGAGGCGTCGGCTGCCCGCTGGTCCCTGGCCTCCCGGCCCGGCAGCCTCGCGTGGCTTCTGAAAAAGCAGCTGCTGTGGCAGTGGCGCAGCCTGAGCAGCGGGCAGCGGCGGTGGCTTTTCATGGTCTTCGTGGTGGTGGTTCTGGGGATGGTGGGTGGCTTCGTTGTCCTGCGCCCGGTTCTCTCCAGGCTGTCGCTGAACGGCCCGTTGCCGGACGCGGCGCTGGGGCCGGTGTTGCTGGCCCAGACCGTCCTGCTGATGTTGATGCTCTCGGCGGCGGTGCGGGCGGCGCTGAGCGCCCTGTTCACACGCGGCGATCTGGACCTGCTGCTGCACTCACCGCTTCCAGCGCGCGTCGTGCTGACCTCCCGGGCGCTGGGGGTGGCCGTGTCGGCGGCCCTCGCCTCGGCGCTGTTCGTCGTGCCGGCGCTGCTGTTGCTGCTGGTGCTGGGGGTGTGGCGCGGTGGGCTGGGCCTGCCGTTGTGGTGGGTCTGCGCCGCCCTGCTGGCTGCCAGTGCCGGCCTGTGGCTGACCCTGGGACTGGTGCGTGTTCTGGGAGTGCGGCGCACCCGCACGGTGTCCTCGGTCTTCGGGGCCCTGTTCGGAGCGGGGCTGTTCCTGGCCATCCAGTGGGGAAGCCTCGGTGGGGACAGGGCCAGCTTCCTGCAAACGGTGTTCGCAAGTGTTGTGCCGGGTCGGGGAAACTGGCCGGGTCCAGAGGGCCTGCTGTGGTTTGCGGCCCGCGCCGCCTGGCTGGAGCCGTGGCCGACGCTGGCGCTTTTGGGCCTGTCGGTCACGGTCTTTGGCGGTTCTGTTCTGGTATTGACCCGGCAGTTTACGTACGGCATTCAGGAACTCGCCGCTCCGCCGGGAGGCCGCCGGCCACGGCCAGCCGCTGCAGACACCGGGCTGCACTTTGCCTCAGGGCCGCGCGCCACGCTGCTCAAGGAATGGCGGCTGATCGGGCGGGATTCAGAACTGCTGTCGCGCACGCTGTTGCAGCTGGTTTACCTGGTCCCCCTGTTGTTCTCGGTCACCCGGGTGGGAGGACTGCGTGCGGCGGGCGGAACGGGGGTGGTGCTGCTCACGGCCAGCCTCGCGGCAGCCCTGGCCCACCTCACCCTGAATGCCGAGGACGCGCCGGATCTGCTGCTCAGCGCCCCGCGCCGCCCGGCGGCCCTGCGGCGCGACAAGTGGCTGGCCGCCGTTTTGCCCACTGCCCTGGTGGGGGCGCTGATTCTGGCGGTACTGACCTGGCAGGGTGCGCTGAGCATCCTCCACACGTTCGTTCTGGTGCCGCTGCTGCTGCTGGGCACCGGCGGCACGGCCCTGATGGTGCTGTGGCAACCTCTGCCCACCCGCCGCGCCGACGCCTTTCAGCGCGGGCACCGTGCCCCGGTGCTGAACACGCTTCTGGCCCTGCTGTTTCAGGCGGGCCTGAGCGCCACCGCCTTCGCCGTCAGCGGCGGCGCGGTCTGGGGGGTGGCCACCCTGGCGCTGGCGCTGGTAGTGCTGGGGGTGGCCTTCGGGCTGCGGCGCAGCGACGTGCGCTGAGGGGCGGTTCCGGTTCTGGGTCAGTCCTCTTTGGTGGGGCGGAATGCGGGTGCGGGGGACTGGGCAAGCAGAGCGTCCAGCCGCGCCGCCGTGTCCGCTGCGCCCATCACCCGCGCCGCGTCGGCGGCCGTGGCCCCGCCCGCGTCACGCACGTGGAGATCGGCTCCCAGCTCGATCAGCCAGTCGAGCATCTCGGTGCGGCCGAACATGGCGGCCATCATCAGGGCGGTGCGTCCACCCGGCGCGGCGACGTCCAGACCGGCGCCGCGCTCCACCAGCAGTTCGGCGGTGGTTTGGTCGCCCCGGAACACCGCGCCCATCAGCGGGGTCTGGCCCTGGTCGTTCAGAATGTTCGGATCGGCGCCGTGGTCGAGCAGCGTGCGGACGGCGCCGGTGTGGCTGTGGTAGGCGGCGAGCATCAGCAGCGTATCGCCGCGCGTGTTCTGCAGGTTCGGGGGCAGGCCGCGCTCCAGCCACTGCGCCAGAAAGGCGGCGTCTCCATTGCGGGCGGCCTCGAACGCAGACTGCAGGATGTCCAGCACTTCTGCGTCGGTGGGACCCTGGTCCGGTGTCTGGGCCTGCGGAGACTCGGGGTCATGGGGCGTGGACGGCGCGGATTCGGAATCGGGCAGCATGTTCAAACTCCTTGGAGTGGGCGCAGCGAAAAGCGGAGCGTAACGGTGGGCGACATGGGCACGCTGGCGCACAGTCTGCCGTGGGGCGTGGCCGTTCGGATTGCCGCCCGGCCAGGGAGTATTCATGAAGCGGAGGGGTCGTGGAGCCACCGCGGCGCGGCGAGGCCAACCCAGTTCATCGTACTCAACGGCGGTTCCCGGTGCTGAGGAGGTCCAGCGCCGCCCGGTCACAGCCGGTCAGGCGGTTCCCCGGTGCCGGACGGAAGGGTGCGTGGCCAGGGAAATGGCGACGGTGCCTGTATTGGGCGGTCAGCGCTCCTGTTACACTGCCCTGTTATGTCGCGTCCCCGTGTCAAGCCCGAAGTAATGAGTCCGGTGGGAGGCTTTCCCCAGCTGAAGGCAGCGGTGGAGGCCGGAGCCGACGCTGTGTTCTTCGGCGTCAACCCGGCGCGGGGAGCGGGCCGTCAGGACGGAGCCGGCTTTCACGCCCGTGCCAAGGTGGGTTTTGAGGCCGAGGCGCTGCCCGAGATCATGGCCGGCCTGCACCGGCGCGGGGTGCAGGGCTTCGTGACCTTCAACGTGCTTGTCTTTGACCGCGAACTGCGCGACGCCGAGCGGCAACTGATCGCGCTGGCCGAGGCCGGGGTGGACGCCCTGATCGTGCAGGACCACGGGGTTGCCCGCCTGGCCCACGAGATCTGCCCGGACCTGCCCATTCACGGCTCTACCCAGATGAGCATCACCTCGGCCGAGGGAGCCGAACACGCCCGCCGCTTCGGGGCGAGCCGGGTGGTGCTGGGGCGCGAGCTGTCCCTGCGCGACATTGAGCGGATTGCCAACCAGACCGATGTGGAGCTTGAAACCTTCGTCCACGGCGCCCTGTGCGTGAGCTACAGCGGTCAGTGCTTCTCCTCCGAAGCCTGGGGTGGACGCAGCGCCAACCGGGGCCAGTGCGCCCAGGCGTGCCGTCTGCCCTATGACCTGCTGGTAGACGGCGAGACGCGGGATCTGGGCGACGCCCGCTACCTGCTGTCGCCCGGCGACCTGTACGCGCTGCATCAGGTGCCCGACCTTGTGCGCATCGGCGTGAACTGCCTGAAGATCGAGGGCCGCTACAAGGACGCCGAGTTCGTGGCCCTGACCACCGCCGCCTACCGTCAGGCGGTGGATGAGGCCTGGGCCGGCCTTCCGCTGGGCATCACGCCGCAGCAGGAGCGCGATCTGGAGCAGGTGTACTCGCGGGGGCTGGCCCCGCACTTCATGGCGGGCACCAACCACCAGACCGTGGTGCGCGGGCGGGCGCCGCGGCACCGGGGCGTGCGGGTGGGCACCGTGCGCGGCGTGACCGAACGCGGCGTGCTCGTGGATCTCTCGGAGCCGGTCCGGCCCGGTGACGGTCTGGTCTTCGATCCCGCCAACTGGCGCACCCCGGAGGGCCGGGAGGAGGGGGGCTTTCTGTACGGTCTGTGGCACAACGGACAGCCGGTGGAGGAGGTCCGTGCGGGCGCCGTGTATGAACTGCGCTTCGGGCGCGGCTCGGTGGATGGTGCCCGCGTCCGGATCGGCGACCCGGTGTGGCGCACCCACGATCCCACCCTGGCTGCCCGCGTCCGGCCCCTGGTCGAGGCGAACGACGCGGTCTATACCCGGCCCGTTCAGGCCCACTTCCTGGGGCATGTCGGCCAGCCCCCTGCGCTGACCCTGACCGATGAGGCGGGCCACCACGCCACCGCCACGCTGCCCGAGCCCCTTTCGCCCGCCCGCAACCGCGCCCTGGATGAGTCGGGCCTGCGCGAGCAACTGGGCAAGCTGGGCGGCACGGGCTACCACCTGTCGGAGCTGAGCGCCGATCTGCAGGGGGCGGGCTTCCTGCCGGTCAGCGCCCTGAATGCCCTGCGCCGCGAGGCGGTCGAGGCCCTGACGGACCTGCGCGGTCAGGCTCCAGAGCGGCGGACCGCCGCGCGTCTGGATGAGGTGCTGGCCGCGCAGACCACGGGGACCGTTGCCCCAGCGCCCCGCTCCGCAGCCCGGTTGCATGTTCTTGTCCGCACGCCTGAGCAGCTGGACGCCGCCCTGGAAGAGGCGCCCGATTCCATCACGCTGGATTATCTGGAACTGTATGGCCTCAAGCCCAGCGTGGAGCGGGTGCGGGCAGCGGGTGTGCCGGTGCGGGTCGCCAGCCCGCGCATCCTCAAGCCCACCGAGCAGAATCTGCAGAAATTCCTGCTGTCGCTGGAGGCGGGCATTCTGGTCCGCAGCGGCGGCCTGCTCGAGGGACTGCAGGGAGCGGGCGCGGCGGAACTCACCGGCGATTTCTCGCTGAACGCCGCCAACGTCCTGACGGCCCGCGCGCTGCTGGAGCTGGGACTGACGCGCCTGACCCCCACCCACGACCTGAATGCCCGGCAGATCACTGAGCTGGCCTCTCTGGTCGGCCCCGAGCTGCTGGAAGTGGTCGCCTACGGCCACCTGCCGGTCTTCCATACCGAGCACTGCGTGTTCTGCCGCTTCCTGTCCGACGGCACCGACTACACCAACTGCGGTCACCCCTGCGAATCGCACCGCGTCGCCCTGCGCGACGAACGCGGGCGCACGCACCCGGTCATGGCCGACGTGGGCTGCCGCAACACGGTGTTCGAGGGCCGCCCGCAGATTGCCGCCGCCCACCTGCCGGAGTGGCAGGGGGCCGGCCTGCAGGACTTCCGCCTGGAATTTGTTCACGAGACGCCGAACACGGTCCGGCAAGTCGTGCGGTTGCACCGCGCCTTCCTGACGGGTGACCTGAGCAGTGCCGAGCTGGACGCGGCTCTGGCGGGTCTGTCGGACGGCGGCACCACCGAGGGCAGCCTGTTCGTGCCGCATGACTTCGGGATGCTGGACGCACTGCCGATCCTGTAACTTCATTAAATCTCCATTCTTGACCGGGATGTTAGATTCCTCCGCGCCCGTTTCTGAGGAGGTCGGTTACGCTGTCCCATGCTTGCTGACGCGCATCCGGTGAAGGTGGAACGGCACGACACGGCAAACAACTGTCATCACACCAATACGGGGCGGCGCGTCGTCGACACGTACCGGGAAACACCTGCGGGCCTCTTTGTGGCCCGCGATTTCGTGGGCCACCCGCGCATCCGCCACTGGCAGGCGCATCTGCTGCCCGCCCTGAATCTGGTGGTCTGCCACTACAGTTTTCACGGCCACCGAGAACACGACTTCTACATCGACGTGGCCCAGATCAGCCGGGAGGGTGCGGTCTGGACGGTGCGCGACCTGTACCTGGATATCGTGCTGCACGATGGCCTGGGCGCAGAGATTGCTGACACCGACGAGCTGCTGGCCGCCTGGGAGGCAGGCTTTGTGACTCCACGTGAGGTGCAGCGGGCCGTGGAAGTGGCCCACCAGACCCTTTCGGGGCTGACCCGCGCCCGCTACAGCATGCGCGGCTGGCTGAAAACGCAGGGCGTGGTCGCCGATTGGGCGGGCGACACCGAACGGGTGGGCCTGAAGACAGGGTAGGGGCGTGAGGCAGTGATCACCACAGTGGCGCAGACGCGTCTGAAAGCTGCTCTGCCCGCCGCGCTGGAGCGCATCACGGCCACGCCGGGCGTTTACGCTGCGTTGTGGTGCGGTTCGGCCACGCGGGGAGAGGCCACGCCGTACAGTGACCTGGACTTTCACGCTCTGGTCACGGGCGGCTTGCGCTGGCGCAGCAACTTCACGGTGGACGGCGTGCCGGTGGAGGTTTTTCACAATCCTGTCCACAAGGTCCGCGCGATGTTTGCCGAGGAGGACGCGGCGACGATCACGATGTTTGCGCAGGGCCGTCCTGTCCTGCCGCATCCCGAGCTGGGCGTGTTGATAGACGAGGCCCGCACCCTCTATGCGGCTGGACCGACGCCCAGGCCGTTGACGGAAGCCCAGCGTTTTCACCTGATTGAAGAGGTGATGGATGGTCGGGGCGTCCTGAATCAGCCCATACATTCTCTGCTGGCACTGTCAGCGGCAAACCAGGCCGTGGACGTCCTCTACGCCGTCAACGGTTGGTGGGAGGTCAAGCGCGAACGCTGGCCCGCCGACCTCGCCGCCAGAAGTCCAGAGGTGGCGCACGAGCTCACTGCCGTCCTTGTCGCCACCGACGCGAGATCGCGGCAGGCGGCCCTGGAACGGCTGGTCACCCGCCTGACCGGCGACCTGAGCTACCGCGACGGCGGCAGCGGGCCCGAACCTGTGGGCTGAAGCTGCGCCGTCGTTCTGTTGTGACAGAACCCGGCTAAGCTCTGGGCCATCATCGGGGCCAGATGATTGAGGTCACCCACCATGGCAAACGTTACGGTGCCCATCAGGCGGTACAGGACCTCAGTTTCACGGTGTCGCCGGGAACGGTCTCCGGGCTGCTGGGCAGCAACGGGGCAGGGAAGACCACCACCATCCGCCGCCCCACTGCCGGCACCGTGCGTGTGGCGGACTTTGATGTCTGAAAGGAGCCGCTGCGGGCAAAAGCCGCCTTCGGTTACATTCCGGACCGCCCCTACCTGTGCGGCAAGCTGATGGCCCACGAGCCGGCGTTTATGGGCCTGAGTCTGGCGTACTTGGTGCTGGTGCCTGGGGCTGATCGCCCTGGAATCACGCTGGAAGGGGCGACCTTCCCGGCATGGCGCATAATTGCCCCAGCTATGGCGAGAGATCCCCTGGACCGAGCACAACGCCGCGCCGAACGCCGTGCCCGGCGGGCCGGCGATCCCCTGTCTGCGTTCGGCGGCCTCCTGATCGCCCTGTTCGTGACAGGCCTGATCTTTGGGAACGCGCTGGTGGGCGTGACCCTGCTGGTGCTGGTCGCGCTGTTTGCGGCGGCGTATTTTGTTTCGGCGCAGGTGCGGGGCGGCCTGTCCGCCGTGGTCACCGCGCCAGAGTTCAGGCGCAGTTCCGGGCTGGTCATTCCTGTGTTTGTGCTCGCGGGCATCTTTGGCAATGCCCTGCTCATGGTGCTCGTGCTGCTGATTGCCGCCCTGGCCCTGGCCGCCGCTGCGCTGACGGTCCGTGCCGGTCCGGCCATCCCCCAGGCTGCGCCGGAGGTTCCCGATTCCGCAGCCGTGCCTGCGCTGCCTGCCCACTCCAGCGGCGAAACCATCTCCGAGATTGACATCCGGGCGCTGTGCCGGGGTCTGCCTCCCGCCGTGGCCGGGCAGGTGTTTGCCACGGTGGAACACCTGGAGACGGTGGCCGCCGAGGCAAAGAAAAGTGGCGACACCCGCCGCTCCTATGACGCTCGGCAGGGCCTGACGGACTACCTGCCCAACACGGTCCATGCCTGGAAGGCCCAGGCCGAGGACCAGCGTGACCTGGGCGAACTGACGCGGGCGCTGGAGCAGGTGCGCGAGATCGCGGGGGTGGACGACGCGGGCGGCGAGGCCGGGCGGCGGGCTTGGGAAACCCAGCAGCGCTTTCTGGCCTCACGCAAGGGGGAGAAGTCCTAATTCGGCGGGCGCAGGCCCCTGCCTGAGGGAGCGCTGGCCTGGGAGGTTATCCCAGCACTCCAGGCGCCGCCTCGGCCCGCACGTGGCCGGTGCCTTCCAGCCCACCGGCGATCCTGAGCAGCAATTCGTCGTGCAGGGCGGGGGCGATGAACTGAATTCCCACGGGCAGCCGCCGCCCGTCCACCTCTTCAAAGCCTGCGGGTACGCTCAGGGCGGGCAGGCCCGCGAGGTTGACCGCCACGGTGTCCACGTCGGCGGCGTACATGGCCAGCGGATCGCTGGTCTTCTCGCCGCGCCGGAAGGCCGGGAAGGGACTGGTGGGCGTGACCAGCACGTCGTAGTCGCCAAAGGCGGCGCCAAATTCATCGGCGATCAACCGGCGCACCCGGGTGGCCTTGCTGTAGTAGGCGTCGTAGTAGCCGCTGCTCAGGGCGTAGGTGCCGATCATGATGCGGCGCTGCACTTCCCGTCCGAACCCACTTTCGCGGGCGTGAATCATGCTGCTGCTCACGTCGTCGCCCGCTCCACGTGCGCCGTAGACCATGCCGTCGTAGCGGGCGAGGTTGCTGCTCGCCTCGGGCATGGAGATCAGGTAATACGCGGCGATGGCGTGCTTCAGCGCGGGCAGGCTGACTTCACCCACCGTTGCTCCCGCGCCGCGCAGGGCGTCCAGGGTGCCGGCGAGGACGGCGCTGACGCCCGCCGTGTTGCCGTCCAGACTCTCGGTGATCACCCCCACGCGCAGACCGCGCAGGTCGTCGGGCGTGCCGGCGGCAAAGGCGGGCGGCGCGTCCAGGCTGGTCGCGTCGCGTGGGTCGTGTCCGGCGATCACGTTCATGAGCAGGGCCAGGTCGGCGGCGCTGCGGGCCAGCGGGCCAATCTGGTCCAGGCTGCTGGCGTGGGCGACCAATCCGTACCGGCTGACCCGGCCATAGGTGGGTTTCAGGCCGTACACGCCGCACAGCGCCGCCGGCTGACGCACCGAGCCGCCGGTGTCGCTGCCCAGGCTGACGGCCGTGATGCCCGCGGCCACCGCCGCCGCGCTGCCTCCGCTGGTGCCGCCGGGCACGCGCGCCAGGTCCCAGGGATTGAGGGTGGGGCCAAAGGCGCTGCTCTCGGTGGAGCTGCCCATCGCAAACTCGTCCATGTTGGCCTTGCCGACCACCACTGCGCCCGCTGAGATCAGCCGCTGCACGGCGGTGGCGGTGTACGGACTGACATAGTGCTCCAGCATGCGGCTGGCACAGGTGGTCCGTGTGCCGGTGAGGTTGAGGTTGTCCTTGATGACCACCGGCAGGCCCGCCAGCGGCAGGGCCTCACCTGCCTTCAGGCGGGCCTGCACGGCCTCGGCGTGTTCACCGGCATGCTCATTGATGCTGATCAGCGCGTTCAGGCCCCGGGCCGCCTCGGCGCGGGCCAGGGCGTCCTGCAGGGCGGCGGCCGGTGTGGTTTCGCCGGCGCGCACCGCCCGGACGATGGCGGTGGCGGACTGGGAAGCAGCGGTGGGCACGGACGACATACCGCGTCAGTGTAAAGCAGTTTGTGGCGCTGGGAGGTTGCCGTCTGGCTGGGTGTGGGGCGTCGCAAGGGCCTGAACGGCGGGACCCGGACGTTACGCCGGCCGCACCAGCACGCTGTCTCCGGCACGCAGGCCCGTGCGCATCATCACTTCGGTGGGCACGAGCAGGGCGTGAACGACGCTGGATGCGGGTTTCACCGGCAGGGTATAGACCTGTTCGGTGGCGGCCTTGACCGCAACATGCTGGGGCTGGCGGGCCAGATCTTCCTGCCAGCGCCGGAAGATCACCTCATCCACCACGACCACGCCGCGGACTTCGCGCGTGACCGTCACGGTCAGGCGGGCCACCCGGGAGCGCCGGGGAGCAATCAGGTTGATCCGGTGCAGCTTGAGCAGCAGCCGGCTGGCATCCGGGTCCTGCGCCAGTTCCTCCACCGGGCGGTGGGCCTCGATCTGGCGCAGGATGTCCTGCTCCTTCAGACTCCAGCGCATCGCCGCCACGCGTTCGGGCGAAGTGATGCGTGCCGGGCCGTTGAAGGGAAGGATCTGAACGGGCATGGCGTCCAGGGCCTCCAGGGCCAGCTCGTCAATGTTCCGGCGCGGTCCAGGGGTGGGATGCGTCAGTCCCTCGTCAAAGTGAAAACGGCCGCACGGGTCGAGCAGCAGCCGGGTCAGGGCCGCCGCGCCGCCGTCCTCGCCGAATTGCAGGTGAACCACATCTCCCGCTTCCAGCCAGGCCTGAAAGCGTCCGTCCGGGCGGTAGACCCACAGCGCGCCGCTGCGTCCCTGACCGCTGAGCAGATACAGCAGTTCCAGGAAATCAAAGTGCTCGAGGCTGGCGGTGGATTTGGTCATGGGGTCTGGGGGGCTGCAAATGCGCCGACGACAGAGTCTAGCGGTTGGTCTTCTGTTCCGCCTTGTGGTTTTGTCGGGGACCCCCCCATCCCCCCCCGCCGCGCCGTCGCCCCCACTGCGGGGGCGGCTCAGCTGCGCAGCAGGTGTGAAAAACCGGCGTCCTGCAGGGGGGGCAGGTCGTCCAGGCTGCCCAGGCCGAACTCCAGCAGAAAGCGTTCGGTGGTGCCGTACAGCAGTGGTCCCCCCACGCTGTCCGAGCGGCCCAGCACCTTGACCAGTTCGCGTTCCTGCAGAGTGACCACGGTTCCCGCACTGCCGCCGCGCATGGCCTCGATCTCGGCGCGGGTCACCGGTTGCCGGTAGGCGATCACGGCCAGCACCTCCAGCGCGGCGCTGCTGAGAGCAGGCAGGGCGGGCGGCGAGAGCAGCGGAGCCAGCCGGGCGGCCAGGGTGGGCGGCACGATCAGGCGGTACCCTCCCGCAACCGCCTCCATCTCAAAGCCCAGCCCGGCCGCTTCCAGACGGCGGCCAAACTGTTCGAGTTCCTTCTGCGCCGTCTGCTCGGTCACCCCCAGGACGGAGGCGATCTCTCGCGCCATGACCGGCCGTCCGGCGGCGAGCAGCGCGGCGCCAATCAGCGCCGGGGTTCCGGGAGCGGCGGGGCCGTTCATGGGTGTGTGTCCACGCCGGCCGCTTTCAGCGTTGCCCGCAAAAGGGCTTCCCCCACTCCACCTGTCCGCAGGATGTGGAGTTCGGGCAGCTGAACGACGGTGCTGGCCTGCCCGCCACTGTGCTCCTCCCCGGACGGCAACACGAGGTCAGCCAGCTTCATCTGTGTGGCCTGGGCCTCACTCAGGGCCGGGGGCTGGCCGCTGGGGTTGCAGCTGGTGGTGACGAGCACGCCGCCCGCCGCACGCAGCAGCGCCAGCGCCAGGGGATGGGCGGGCACCCGCAGACCGATCAATCCGCCGGGAGCGAGTGCGTCGGGCACGCCGGGGTGGGCCGGGGTGACCAGCGTCAGCGGGCCGGGCCACAGCGCCGAGAGGGCTTCTAACGCCGCTGATGGTTGTGCCAGCGTCAGGGCCACCGCCGCGTCCTGGCACGACACCTGCACCGCCTTGTCGGCGGCCCGACCTTTGAGGGTGTACAGCCGCCGGATGGCCTGCGGGACCTCCGGGTGGGCGGCCAGTCCCCACACCGTCTCGCTGGGGTAGGCCACCACGCCGCCGCCGCGCAGGGTGGCCACCGCCGCGTCCAGGGCCGGTGATCCGGGTTCGGGAACAGGAGAAAAAGACATACGCGATGCAAAGATACGGGGTCAGAGCAGGCGGAGGACTGTAAGGCCAGCGCAAGAGCGCCGTCACTATACTCCGGCGCATATGCCCGTCTTCGAATACCGCGTGCGTGACCGCTCCGGCAAGGTGCTGAAATCCCAGATGGAGGCCGAGACGGCGGCCCAGGTCCGCGACACGCTGCGCGCCAAGAACCTGATGATCGTCGAGATCAAGGCCCCCAAATCGGGCCTGAACGCCGACGTCAAGATTCCCTTTCTGGGAGACCGGCCGCCCAACCTCAAACAGGTTTCGGTGTTCAGCAAGCAGCTCGCCACGCTGATCAATGCCGGGGTACCGCTGGTGCAGTCGCTGGCGATTCTTCAGGGCCAGATTGAGCACAAGGGGTTTCAGGTGATCGTGCGGGCGCTGCGGACCGACATCGAGGCGGGGACTCCCCTGAGTGAGGCCATCGCCAAGTATCCCAAGGTCTTCAACCGGCTGTACATCAACCTGGTGCGCGCCGGGGAAACCAGCGGCACGCTGGACTCGGTGCTGGAGCGCATTGCGGGCTTTCAGGAAAAGGAGCTGGCCCTGCGTGGCAAGATCAAGAGTGCCCTGACCTACCCTGTGGTGGTGCTCGTCTTTGCCATCCTGATCACCTATTTCCTGCTGACAACCATTGTGCCTCAATTTGCGAATATCCTGACACAGCTGAATGCCCCGTTGCCTACCATTACCAAAGTTCTGATGGCAACCTCGGAGTTTTTGCAGCATTCCAGCTTGCTTATCGTGGTTTTTGTTGCTGTTCTGAGCTTTGTATATCGCTGGCTGTACAAGTTGCCCAAGGGCCGCCTCATCATCGACGATATAAAGCTTAAGTTGCCCGTGTTCGGTAATCTGGCCAGGAAGAGTGCTATCTCCTCCTTCGCCCGGACCTTTGGCCTGCTCATCAGCAGCGGCGTGAACATCATTGAGGCCCTGGAGATCACCAAGGGAACGGCAGACAACGCCATCGTTGAAGACACCATTGAGAATGCCAAGAATGTCGTGATGGTGGGGGAGCAGATGAGTTCGAGTCTGGCAACCAGCAAGGTGTTTCCGGCAATGGTGGTCAGCATGATCGCCATCGGCGAGGAAACCGGCTCGCTCGACTCGATGCTGGGCAAGGTCGGTGACTTTTACGACCGTGAGGTCGACGAAGCTGTTGACAGCATGACGGCGGCCATTGAACCGCTGATGATTGTTTTCCTGGGGGGAATCGTGGGGACCATCGTGGCGGGGATGTTTCTGCCCATGTTCAGCATCATCGGCACCCTCAGTCAGTAGATTTGTACAGCCCAGGTCTACATTGTCACCGTTCGGATATACATGTCACCACCCCAGGAAAGCGCCCGATGACCACCCCGTTCCTGCCCGTCTTTTCCTGCACCCTTTCCGTCCAGCTGTCCCACCCGCTGACCGGACAGTCCTATACGCTCCTGCGCGCCGATGAACTGCCCCTCACGCATCAGCGCGCCGTTGAGGTGGCCGCCGTGTGCAATGAACCGCTCGTGTACGACCGCCTGTTCCGCGCGCGTCGGCAGGGCCGCCCCTACGCGGTCGGGGAGGGCGAGGACTTCCTGACTTGGGCCGCGGCGGGCTGGCGGAACGGCACTCATTTCGTGTTTCTGCTGCTCGACCCGGAACAACGGGTGGCGGGCGCGCTGGACGTGAAGTCACCCGAGCGGGAGGCGGGTGAGGTGGGCTACTGGCTCGGCGGCGCACACCGCGGCATCATGACGTCTGCACTCCTTGCCATGCTGGACGCGGCGCGCGAGGCGGGCTTCGTGCGCCTGTGGGCCAGACCCGACGCCGACAACGCCCGCTCGCTGGCGCTGCTGGAACGTGCGGGATTTGGCACGTTCGCTCCGGCGGAGGTGGCAGCGAACACGGCATACCTTGAGCGCCACCTTTGACGCTGGCGCACGCTGAGGGACGGTGATGGAGCTGTCGCGCAGCACAAACACAGCGCCTCCACCGGGGCGCTGTGTTTGTGTGGTGGAAATCTGGGTGGTTGGTTTGCAGGCTTTTCCCGGGAAAGGGTGTGGTCGGCGGAGTCCCATGTCCCGGGGGCCTGAGCCCCGGCCACAGTCATCCCGGTCGGAGTCAGAAGATGTTCGGTACCCGGCGGGCCCGTTCCTCCCGGGCCTCCACCCCCTGGACCACCGGTTCAAGCGTCTGCGTTTCGCCCGAATGGTAGACGTGCGAGGCGATGTCGGCGTTGCTGCCGCGCGTCAGGGCGATGCGGCCTGTGCGCATGGTCTCCAGAATGCCAAAAGGGCGCATCTGCTCGATGAAGGCCGTGAGCTTGCCCTCATCGCCGGTGACCTCGAAGGTCAGGGCGTGGCGGCCCACATCCACGATCCGGCTGCGGAAGTCCTCGGCAATCTGCCGGACCTCGACCCGGCTTTCGGGCGTGATGGCCACCTTGACGAGGACCAGTTCGCGGTCCACATATTTCTCCAGGCTGTGGTCGATGATCTTGACCACATCATGTAGCTTTTCCAGCTGACGGATGGCCTGTTCGACCACGCCCCGGTCGCCATGAACCACGATGGTCATGCGCGAGACGCCGGGATGTTCGGTGTTGCCCACGCTGAGGCTCTTGATGTTGTAGCCGCGCCGCCCGAACAGCGCCGTGATGCGGGTCAGCACCCGCGGCTCGTCGCGGACCAGGATGGACAGCAGTTGATCGTGGGGAATCGGGTCGCTCATGCTTTGCGGGCCTCCTCGGCGGTTTCCTCGGGCTGGGCGGTGTTCATCGGAGCCTCGGCCAGCTGGGACTTCAGCTCGGCGGCCCGGCGGGGATCGGACTCGATCATCTCGAACAGGGCCGCGCCTGCCGGAACCATCGGGAAGACCCCATGCTCGTGGGGCACCACCACTTCCAGCAGGGCGGATTTCGGATCGTTCAGCCACGCATCGATGGCGCCGGGCAGTTCCTCGGCGCTGCTGGCCCGGTAGCCGGGCACATCGTAGGCGTCGGCGAGCTTGAGGAAGTCGGGGTTGGAGTCTCCCAGCCATACCTCCGAGTACCGTTTTTCGTGGAACATCTCCTGCCACTGGCGAACCATGCCCAGGTAGGAGTTGTTGATGATGCAGATCTTGACGTTGCGGATGTCGTACATCTTGAGGGTCGCGAGTTCCTGAGCCGTCATCTGAAAGCCGCCGTCGCCGGCAATAACCACGCTGCGCACGCCCGGCTCGGCCATCCCCGCTCCGATGGCGGCTGGAAAGCCAAAGCCCATGGTGCCCAGCCCGCCGGAGTTCAGCCAGCGCCGGGGCCGCTCGAAGCGGGCGAGCTGCGCGGCGAGCATCTGGTGCTGTCCCACATCGCTGCTGAGAATATCGTCGGGAGTCAGGCGGTCCACCACGGCGGCCACCGCGTATCCGGCGCCCCAGTGCTCGGGCGTCTCGTTGCGGGCCTTCCACTCGGTAATCTGGGCGGTCCACTCGGGCCAGACGCCCTTCACGGCGCCCTCGGCGAGTCTGGCGGCCGCCACCTTCGCGTCGCCGCGTACAGGCACATGGGTCCGGATGATCTTGCCAATCTCGGCCGCGTCGAGTTCGACGTGAATGATCGCCGCATTGGGTGCAAAACCGTTGACCCGACCGGTCACGCGGTCATCGAAGCGCAGGCCGATGCCCAGCAGCACGTCCGCCTCGCTGATGGCGCGGTTGGCCGCCACGCTGCCGTGCATGCCCGGCATGCCCAGCCACAGGGGGTCGCTGGAAGGAAAGGTCCCGAGTCCCATCAGGGTGGTGATGACCGGGATGTCCCATGCCCGGGCCAGAGCGGTGATCTCGGTGCTGGCGTCCAGTGAGCCGCCTCCCGCCATGATCACGGGTTTCTTTGCGCCCCGCAGCAGTTCCAGCGCCCGTTCGATGGACTCGTCCGAGGGCGCGGGAATCTCCGGGCGGGCCTGCGGCGCGGGAATCTCGCCCTCATAGGCAGCAAGCTGAATGTCTTTGGGAATGTCCACGAGGACCGGGCCGGGCCGACCCGAGCGCGCGATGCGGATGGCCTCGGCAATGATGCGCGGCAGGTCCTCAACCTCGCGGACCACGTAGTTGTGCTTGGTCACGGGCAGCGTGATCCCGGTGATGTCGGCTTCCTGAAACGCGTCGGTGCCCATCAGGTGGCGGGCCACGTTGCCGGTGATGGCCAGCAGGGGCACGCTGTCGAGCATGGCGTCGGCCAGTCCGGTCACCAGGTTGGTCGCGCCGGGGCCGGAGGTCGCCATGCACACGCCGATCTCTCCGGTGGCCTTGGCCCAGCCCTCGGCGGCATGGATCGCGCCCTGCTCGTGCCGCGCAAGCACGTGCCGCACTTCCGGATAGAAGGTCAGGGCGTCATACACCGGCATGATCGCCCCGCCCGGATAGCCGAACACGGTGGAAATGCCGTGGTTTGCCAGCGTGGCCCACAGCGCCTTTGCGCCGGTCATCTCGCCCCTGTTCAGGTCCTGCCCGTCCGTTTGCCCCATGATTCCTCCTGTTCCTGCGGTGTTCCTGTAAAAAAACCCCCCGCCTCTGCTGGGGCGGGGGGTGTGCGGCGTGGCCTTGCTGCTCAGCCCCAGTAACCCCCGGTGCCAAGAAGTACGACCACGATGTTCGCACGCATGACTCCACCATACGGGTTTGTGCGGAGCCGGAGCCGGGTGGGCTAGATAGGAGCGGCCGCGGACAGACCCCGGAAAGAGGGAGGACGCCACAGCACACAAGGTCTCCGCACACAAAAAAGCCCCCACCTCACGGCGGGGGCTCCTGAACTTCAGTGGCGTTTAGCGGTTGCCCACGAACTCGCGGTCGGCGAAGTCCTCACGGCGGGGCTGGCTGTTGCCGCCCTCGTTGCGGTCACGGCTCCAGCGGCCCTGTCCGCCGCCCTGTCCGCCGCGGTTGCCACCCTGGTTGCCGCCGCGGTTGTTGTAGCCGCCGCCCTGACCACGGTACCCGCCCTCATCGCGGCCGCTGCGGCCCCGGCCTCCGCCCTGGTAGCCGCCGTCCCGGCGCTCGCGGGTCGGGGCCTCGAACAGCTCGGGCAATTCCTGGGCAACCTCAATCTGGATGTCGCCTTCCAGGGGGTTGGCGGCCAGCAGCTTGGCCACGAACTCGCTGGGCACGTCGGCCACGGTTCCGCCGCGCCACTGGCGTACCTTGCCCAGGCGGCGGGTGTCCACATCGCCGTTGCGGGCCAGAACGGCCACGGTACGCGGCACGCTCATGCGCTCGCCGTGCAGGATGATGGTGGTCAGACCTTCCTCACCGCTGAGCAGGCTGGCGGCCTTGGCCGGCTCGGTCACGCCGCTGATCTTGGCCAGCGCACGGGCCAGGGCTTCCAGGCCCAGTTCGCTGAACAGCTTCTCGGCCTGATCCTGGAAGCTGGCGGCCACCGTGGGGTCGACCTTGCGGATCATGTCGGCTCCGGCGCGGGCGCTCGCGGCGGCCACCTCGGCGGGCGTGGGAATGGTGCGCTCGATAAAGCGGACGCCGGTGATGCGCTCCAGGCCCGACATCTCGCGGTTCTCGCGGTCGCCGTACATGATGATGGCGGTACCGGTCCGGCCGGCGCGGCCGGTGCGGCCCGAACGGTGAATGTAGCTGTCGGGGTCCTGGGGCAGGTGGTACTGCACCACGAGGTCCACCTCGGGAATGTCCAGGCCACGGGCCGCCACGTCGGTGGCGACAAGCACGCCGGCGCGTCCGCTGCGGAACGAGCCCAGCGCACGTTCACGCTGGCTCTGGGCCAGGTCGCCGTGCAGCGCCTCGGCTTCCAGGCCGCGGTGAATCAGTTCGTTGGCCAGTTCATCGGCCTCGCGCTTGGTGCGGGTAAAGACGATGGCCTTCTCGGGGTTGTACACGGTGAGCAGGTCGGCGAGCACGCGGGTGCGGCTGCGGCCCACGCGCACCTTGAGGTGCTCGACGGTCTGGGCGGCCTGGCTCTTGCCCGCACCGACCATGTCCACGAGAACGGGGTCGGTCATGTACTTCTGGCTCAGGCGCCGGACTTCCGCGCTGATGGTCGCGCTGAACAGCAGGGTCTGGCGGGTGGGGGGAGCGTGCTCCAGAATGGTCTCGATGGCCTCGGCAAAGCCCACGCTGAGCATCTCGTCGGCTTCGTCAAGCACCGCGAATTCCACGGCGCTCAGGTCGATGTTGCCGCGCTCCAGGTGGTCGATCAGACGGCCGGGCGTTCCCACGATCACGTCCACGCCGCGGCGCAGCGCATTTTCCTGCGGAGCGTAGGCCGAGCCGCCGTACACGGTCACGGTGGTGAGGTTGACGCCGCTCTTGGAGAACTCGTCGGCCACCTGCTTGGCGAGTTCGCGGGTGGGGGTAATCACGATGGCGCGCGGCAGGCGGCCACGCTCGCGGCTGCCTTCCAGCTTGCTGATGATGGGCAGCGCGAAGGCCAGGGTCTTGCCGGTCCCGGTGCGGGCGCGGCCAATCAGGTCGCGGCCCTCCAGGGTCTGGGGCAGGCTGGCTTCCTGAATGGGGCTGGCTTCGGTGATACCGCGTTCGGCGAGACGCGCCGCGAGTTCGGGCGCAATCAGTTGATCAAAATTCATTTGTAGTCCTTTCGGGAAAGTACAAGACCCCAGTGACCAGCAAATGCTTTCGATCTCACGCAGCACGTAGTGGTTATTGAAAGTGGGGGCACCTTCCGACCGCCGGGCACTTCCCGGACGGCGCACGAATGAAAAGAGTACACCATGTTTGCACTCGGCGCAAGAGGGGGATGACCGGCGGCCTTTCTCCTCCCTGCCACCCTGTCTGCCGCGCACCTGCAGCTCAGGAATGGCGCGGGTCGGCGGTCACTGCTCCCGTAACCTCGGCATAGGTTTCCAGCACCGAGTCCACGAGCCGCGCCGTGCTCAGGACGCCCGACATGTCCAGCGCCGTGATGATCTCCCGTGGGTCCAGGCTGGGGTTGGCACAGGCACGGTACAGGGCGTGGTTGACCAGCACGGTGCCGGGACGGGCGCCGCCGGCAGGCAGCCATGCCTCGGGCAGGCGCGGCATCAGGCGGGCGGCAAAGTTCAGGATGTCGGCACGGTTGCGCCGCAGTTCGCCCAGCAGGCCACCCACCGAATGCACGCCCACATAGTGCAGCAGCGTGGCGATGCGCTGGGGCCGTTCGGGGTCCGGCCAGCGGGTGAGCAGCGGAACGCCCAGCGCGGCCGCCACCGCCTCGTCCAGGTCGCGTACCGGCGAGACCCCCAGCAGATGGTGGATGCTCTGGGCATCGATAAACACGCTGTCGGGCTCACTGCGCACGCGCTCGGGCAGGGTCGCGGCGTAGTCGCGAGACAGGCGGTGCAGGCTCATGAATTCCTCGTCGGCAATTTCCAGCAGGCCGGCCAGCCGGTAAAAACGGCGCTGCACTTCCCGGGGGACCGCCTCACGGCTCTTGTAGCCCAGGTCATGCTCGATCTCGGCCCAGGCATGCTGCAGAATCGAGCGAATCTGGATTTCGTAGTGCTGGGGCGGATCGTGGACGTGCCCGGCGAAGCTGGGGACCTCCGGGGGCACCTTCACCACGTAGTGCACGCCCATGTACCCGAAGCGGTCGGGGTCGTGCATCATGCTCTTGTCGACCGAGTGGTCCCAGTTGATCTCGTGGTGTTCTTCCAGCAGCCGTGACACGGCCGCCACGTCCGATTCAAAGTACGTGATCACGCGCACGGCAACCAGATCGGTCACGTCCTGCAGCGTACGGTAGCGGCCGGGTTTGCGCCGCAGCTTGTCGGCCAGACTGGCGGGTTTTTTCAGGCGGCCCGTGATGTGGTGGATCTTGAGGCCGGCCTCGGCGGTCAGCCGGGTGGTGTGGGCCAGGGCAGCGTCACGCAGGGCCGCGTACTCCGGCTCGCGCGCCTCGTAAGCGGAAACGAGGGGATCAGTCATGGATGGAGGCAGCATACGCCCGGCGGCGTGCAGGCGTGCTACATCTTGCGGTATGCGTTCTGGCCGTGTCCGCCTCGCCCTCGCCGTGCTGTGTGCCGCTGGTCTGGTCCGCGCCGCCCCGCCCGCCACGCCGGACGTGTTCGTCGCCTACCCCGCACCCGGCCAGCAGGTTGCCCATGACCATGTGATCCTGGAAGGCAGCGTGACTCCCGGCGCGTCCCTGACGGTAAACGGGCGCGGCGTGAAGGTGGGCCCGGACGGTCTGTTCATGGAGTGGTGGCCGCTGAATCCCGGTGCCAATGACCTGCGGCTTATTGCCCGCGCCGCCGGGAAGTCGGGGGCGGCCACTGTGCGGGTGGTCCGCACGGTGACGCGGGCTTTACCGGCCCTTCCCACCGCCATCCAGCGCGAGGGCCTGTTGCCCGGTGAGGGGCGCGAATGGTGGGACCCTGCCGGGGACTCGCCCGCCGAGCGCCGCGTGGATCTGG
Organism: Deinococcus aerophilus; assembly: GCF_014647075.1. Classification (NCBI taxonomy): domain Bacteria; kingdom Thermotogati; phylum Deinococcota; class Deinococci; order Deinococcales; family Deinococcaceae; genus Deinococcus; species Deinococcus aerophilus. The sequence goes on from NZ_BMOM01000011.1 coordinate 80,362, forward strand.
GCTTTCAGGGATCTCCGGGGGGCCGCGCCACCTACCGCATCGGCGCCGGTTCCCCCCTGACCATGCGTGAGGGACCGGCCGGAACCTACCGCGCTGTGGCGGTGGTTTCTCCTGCCGATGCGCTGCAGAACGCGGCGGTGACCTTCAGCCTGACCGGGCGCGACGGCAAGACCGTGGGCGCCGTGGCCCCCGGACGCCTGAGCGTGGGCGGCGGCCCGCGCGTGGCCACGCAGAAGATGGGCAGCGTGCCGGGTCAGGCCCTGAACCCGTCCAGCGTGCGGGTCACGACCCTGGACGGCGCTCCACTGCTCTACCCGCGCGACGGCATGGCCTTCACGCTGGTGGGCCGTGTCGGTGAGGACGTGCGCGCTCGGCTGGCCCCCGGCGTGGGCGCCCTGATCACGGCGGAGCAGCTGACCATGTTGCCGGGAAGCGTGACACCTGGAAGCGTGGCGCCGGTGGCGGGCGGGGTGATCACGCTGAACGGCGTGGCCCCGACGGGCTCTGGTGGCTCTGCGTCAGTGCCTGCCGATCCGGGCGCGGTGGCAACCCTCCCGGCCGAGCCGCCCGCTTCATCGCCCGCCGGGTCCGCTCCCCAGGGTGAACTGCGCGTGCGCCTGCCCCTGGACGGAGCACGGCTGCCCTTCGGGCTGGTGCAGGAACAGGAGGGAAGGCGGCTGACCCTCACGTTGTACGGCCCGCTGGCCCAGCCGCTGGACGTGCCGGCAAGCAGCGATCCGTTGCTGGAAAGTGTGGAGGTGCGGCCCGTGGGCCTGGGAATCACGCGCGTGGTGCTGAACCTGACGGCAGCGCAGGCCTGGGGTTTCCGTGCGGGCTATGACGGCCCCGACCTGCTGCTGACGGTGCGCCGTCCACCCGCCCTGAATCCGGCCCGCCCGCTGGAGGGCCGCACCATAACCCTGGACCCTGGACATGGGGGTACCCAGAACGGCGGGGCCGGCAGCCTGCGCGTGCCCGAGAAGAATCTGGTCCTGCCCATCGCGCTGCGGACCGCCGAGCTGCTGCGGGCGCAGGGAGCCACGGTGAACCTGACCCGCACCGGGGACGTGACCCTGGGCCTGTACGAGCGCGGCCAGAGCGCCGAGAACAGCCGGTCGGACCTGCTGGTGTCCATTCACGCCAACGCCCTGCCCGACGGCCGGGACCCACGCGGAATCCGGGGGCCGGAGGTGTACTTCACTCACCCGCAGGCGGCGGCGCTGGCCGGAACCATCCTGGGCCAGCTGCGCGCCCGCCTGCCCGAGCTGGGACCGGGAGCGGGCCTCAAGGCCGGCGCTGACCTGGCCCTGACCCGCCCGAGCGGCCAGATCAGCGTGCTTGTAGAAACGGCCTACCTGACCGACGCGGGCAACCTGCGGACCCTGCACAGCGCGGCAGGCCGTGAGCGTTTTGCGGCGGCCATCGCGGCCGGGATCGCGGACTTCTATGCGGCGCAGGCGGCGGGTCAGGTGGGAGCGGCATTGCGGGAGCCTTAGCGCTTCAGACACGCGTCAAGCAGGGTCGTTAAGCTACGGAACATGAATCCACGTGTTCTGCTCGTGTCTGTCCTGATGACCCTGCCCGTCCTGGCCACCGCGCAGGACACCTCGCTGCCCGAGATTCCGCTCATGACGGCGCCGCTGCCGTCCCCACCCGCCTCGGAGCCGCCGGTGTCCACCACTGCGCCCTCCGTGCCCACGCCCGCCGCCGTCGCCCTGCCCGAGGTCAGCGCCAACCTGTTCGTGCCGCGCACCGTGACCGGACCGGTGGGCCTGACCTTCACGGTCCGCAACAGCAGCGCATCGGCGATCACCTTCAGAGTGCGGCGCGACAACGATCAGAACTGCGTGACCGCCCCGCAGGTGCGCGTGCTGCAGGTGGGGACCCGGGAGGTGATCTATCCGGTGTCGGGCGCCGCGCCGAAGCTGTGTGCGCAGGATCTGGAGACCAAGACCGCGCCTGCCCGGGGCAACGTCACCTTTACCCGCACGCTGGACCTGCCAGCGGGCGACTACATGGTGGAGAGCTGGTTGACCGGCTTTGCCAATGATCTGCTCGTCAAGGTGCCCGCCACACCGGTGCGGATCACAGTTAAGTAACGACGCTTTTGCCACCGCCGGAGGAGAGGATTCCGGCGGTTTTCTATGCTGTCCACGCTGCCGGCATAAGTATAAAGCGTGATCTCCTCGCCTTCCGGGGTCGGCAGATTCGTGGTGTTACCCCACCCATGCCTCTCTGCTGGGCTGGGACAGACCGTTCAAGGAGGCGTGGGGAACCGCAACCGCCGTGATTGCCCGCCATGACGACCAAGAGGACAACTTGGTGATGGTGCGGCATGGCACGGGCCGAACAGATGAAGAGATCATCAATGCCACAGCGGTTGGGGAGCGATATTTCCGGACCACGCTGACGCGCTAGCCTCGCCTGCATGAGTCCAGACCGCCCCGTTTCTTCTGACCCCGCCGCCTCCCGTCCCGTCACCCTGATCACCGGAGCGGCGGGGGGGATTGGCAGCGCCCTGGCCCGCACGCTGGCCGCGACCCATGACCTGATCCTGAGCGGACGCGGCGGGGAGAAGCTCGATGCCCTGTGCGCCGAGGTCGGAGGCCGCCCGCTGACGCTGGACCTGACCCGCCCCGAGACCTTCGCGGACGCGCTGGCGGGGCTGGACCGCGTGACCAACGTCGTCCACAACGCCGGGGTGGTGGACCTGGGCGCGGTGGGGGAGCAGGCCCATGCGGTCTGGACCCACACCCTGGCCGTCAACACGGTCGCGCCCGCCGAGCTGACCCGGCTGCTGCTGCCCACGCTGCGGCAGGAACGCGGCACGCTGGTCTTCGTGAACAGCGGCGCGGGCCTGCGGGCAAATGCCGGCTGGGGCAGTTACGCCGCGAGCAAGTTTGCGCTGCGGGCGCTGGCCGATGTTCTGCGCGAGGAGGAGGCCGGGAATGGCGTGCGCGTGACCTCGGTGTATCCGGGCCGCACCGCAACCGAGATGCAGCGCAAGGTGCGCGGTCAGGAGGGAGCCGAGTACACGCCCGGAGCGTTTATTGACCCGCAGACCGTGGCCGCCACCATCGCCTTCGTGTTGAATGCTCCGCGCGACGCCACGCTGACCGATGTCAGCGTTCGTCCGGGTCCCCCGGCATGAGCGGGCGCGGCGACCCCCGCGCGTACGACGCCGTCGTCGTGGGGGCGGGTCCGGCTGGACTCACGGCAGCCCTGACGCTGGGCGGCGCAGAGCGGCGCGTGCTGCTGCTCGACGGCGGCCCGCCGCGCAATGCCCGTGCGGCGGCGGCCCACAACGTCTTTACCCGCGACGGCTGCGCGCCCACGGACCTCAAGACCCTGGGCCTGCGCGACCTGCGTCCCTACGACGTGACGGTGGTGCACTCCCCGGCCCGTGAGGCCCGCGTGCTGGGGGAGGACGGGGGCGCACACGCCTTCGCCCTGCGGTATGACGGGGCGGGCGGCTGGGTGCGGGCGCGGCGGCTGCTGTTTGCCAGCGGTGTGCGCGACGTGTTGCCGCATATTCCGGGCCTGCGCGAACGCTGGGGCGTGAGCGTTCACCACTGTCCGTACTGCGACGGCTGGCCCAACCGGGACGCTCGTCTGGGCGTGCTTGGTCGCCATCAGGGGGGGCATCACCTGGCCCTGAACGTGCGGGCCTGGGCTGAGGACGTGGCCCTGCTCACGAACGGCCCCGATGAACTGACCGACGAACAGCGCCGCGATCTCGTGCGGGTTGGCGTGCCGCTGCATACCGGGTCCATCGCGCGCGTCAGCGGCGAGGAAGGCGTGACGGTTCATTTCCGGGGTGGCCGCACATTGGATCTGGACGCCGTGTTCCTGAATCCTGGCCAGGTTCAGAACAGCGGGCTGCCCGCCGCTCTGAGCTGTGAGCTGAACGCGGGGGGGCGCGTGGTGGTCAACGAACACGGCATGACCTCGGTGGCCGGGATCTGGGCCGCCGGGGACATGACCGGCGCGCCGCAGTACGTGACGAGCGCCGCCGCCAGCGGCATGACCGCCGCCGTGAGCCTGAACACCACCCTGATCCACGAGGACGTGCGGGCGCGCGGCGCGGCCTTCCACAAATCGCCCGATGAGGCCCCACAGGCGGGAGGCAGCTGAAAGCGGTCCTCTTCGATCTGGACGGCACCCTGCACGACCGCAACGCCACTGCCCAGCAGTGGCTGCGGGAGCATACGGCCCGTTTCGATCTGCCCGCCGGTTACGCCGCCCGCTTTCTGGAACTGGATGACTTCGGGTACCGGCCCAAGCGGGAGGTGCTGCCCCGGCTGGTGCAGGAGTTCAAGTTGCCGCACCGGGCAGAGGCTCTGCTGGACGACTTCTCGGCCACCTTTCTGGGCGCTCCGGTCGTCATGCCCCACGCCCATGATGTCCTGCGGGAGCTGAGGTCCCGGGGAGTGCGGACCGGGGTCGTCACGAACGGCTGGGTGGCGGCGCAGACCGCGTGCCTGGAAGGCTGTGGGCTGACCCCTCTGGTGGAGGATGTGGTGATCAGCCGCGGTGTGGGTCTGAGCAAGCCGGACCCGGCCATCTACCACCTTGCCCTGGCCCGCCTCGGAGTGACGGCCGACGAAGCGTGGTTCGTGGGGGACTCGCCCCGCAACGACGTGTGGGGAGCACAGGCTGTGGGGCTGCGGGCCGCGTACCTGCCCACCGGACATTCACTGACCGGCGAGACGCCGGACGCGCTGCTGGAGGATCTGCGCGGAGTGCTGAACCTGACGTGACCGCCCGGCCCCCGGTGGGAGTCCCGTTTCGGTTGCTACCATTCCTCCGTGTCTTCGGTTCTTCCTGACCTTCCCATCGCCGCCGTCCTTCCGGAGGTGAAGGCGGCGCTGGCGGCCCACCCACTCGTGGTGGTCCAGGCTCCTCCAGGCGCGGGCAAGAGTACGGCCCTGCCCCTGGCCCTGCTGAACGAGGGCTGGCTGGCGGGGCAGAGCGTGGTCATGCTGCAGCCCCGGCGGGTGGCGGCGCGCGCGGTGGCGGCGCGGCTGGCCGAGGGGCTGGGACAGGCGGTGGGGGAGACGGTGGGCTACCGCGTGCGCTTCGAGTCGCGGGTCTCGGCGCGCACCCGGCTGGAGGTGGTCACCGAGGGCATCCTGACCCGCCGCCTGCAGCGTGACCCCGAACTGGCGGGTGTGGGGCTGGTCATTCTGGACGAGTTCCACGAGCGTTCCCTGAACGCGGACCTCGCGCTGGCCCTGCTGCGCGAGGTGCAGGGAGCACTGCGCGGCGACCTGCGGGTGCTGATCATGAGCGCGACCCTGGACCCGGACCTGCCCGCCCGGCTGGGAGCGCCGCTGGTGGAGAGCATGGGCCGGGCCTATCCGGTCGAGGTGCGCTACCTGCCCACGGATCCGGTGGGCCGCGTGGAGGATCTGGTGGCCCGCAAAGTCCGGCAGGCCCTGGCCGACGACGAGGGCGATGTCCTGGCCTTCTTGCCCGGGGTGCGCGAGATTCGCGCGGCGGCGGCAGCTCTGGCAGACGTGGAGGCTGCGGTGCTGCCCCTGTACGGCGACCTGGGGGTCGGGGAGCAACGCCGCGCCCTTCTTCCCGATCCGGGTGGACGGCGCAAGGTGGTCCTGGCCACCAGCATCGCCGAGACCTCCCTCACCATTGACGGGGTGCGGGTGGTCGTGGACAGCGGGCAGAGCCGCACCCAGGCCTTTGACCCGGCCACCGGACTGAGCCGGATGGTGACGGGCCGGGTCACGCGGGACAGCGCCGCGCAGCGGGCCGGACGGGCGGGCCGCACCGCGCCCGGGGTCGCCTACCGCCTGTGGTCCGAGCGCACCCACCCACTGCTGCCGCCCGCCCGCGCGCCGGAAGTGCTGGAGGCCGATCTGGCCCCCCTGACGCTGGAACTCGCCGCCTGGGGAGCGCCCGACCCGGCGGCGCTGGCGTGGCTGGACGCGCCGCCCGCGCCGCGCGTGGAAACCGCGCGCCGGGTGCTGCGGGAACTGGAGGCGGTGGATGAGGCCGGCCGCGTCACGCCGGAGGGCCAGCGTCTGCTTGAATTTCCCACGCATCCCCGGCTGGCTCACCTGCTGACGGGCGGGGATGCGCGCGGACTGGGGCCACTGGCCGCCGACCTGGCCGCGCTGCTGGAGGAACGCGATCCGTTGCCGCCCGGTTCCGGCGCGGACCTGAGTGAACGGGTGGAGGCTTTGCGGGCGTGGCGGCGCGGCGAGCGTGCCCGGGGAGACGTGGCCGTGCTGGAGCGGGTGGAGCGCCTGTCGCGGCAGTGGCGCAGCCTGCTGAAAGTGCGCCCCGAGAACGAGCCCCCCGACCCCTTCGGCGTGGGCGCCTTGATCGCCCGGGCCTATCCCGAGCGGGTGGCGCTGGCGCGTGAACTGCAAGCCGGGGGCGTCCGGGGGCGCTTTCTGCTGGCGGGGGGGCAGGGGGTGATCCTGCCGGAAGGCGACGCGCTGGCAGGCCTGCGGACGCTGGCGGTGGCGCACCTGGACGCCCGGCCCACCGGTCAGGGAGCCGAGGGCCGCATCTACCTGGCTGCGCCACTGGACCCTGCCGTGCTGGAGGACCGTGCGGTGTGGCTCGAGAGCGTGCGCTGGGAGACCCGCAGCGGGACCCTGCTGGCCCAGAGGGAGCGGCGGGTGGGGGCCCTGGTGCTGGAGACGCGGCCCCTGCGTGACAGTTCCGCCGGGGCGCGGGCACAGGCCCTGGCCGGAGCCATCCGCGGCGAGGGCCTGCACCTGCTGACCTTCTCGCCGGCGGCAGCGGCCCTGCGGGCGCGGGTGGAGGCTTTGCGTCACTGGCGGACTGGGGACGGCTGGCCGGACCTCTCGGACGCCGCGCTGCTGGACACGCTGGAGGAGTGGCTCGGGCCCCGCCTGGGCACGGCCCGCACGCGCGAGGACCTGGGACGGCTTGACCTGCTGCCCGCCCTGCAGGCTCAGTTGCCTTGGCCGCTGCCGCAGCACCTCGATGATCTGGCCCCCACCCACCTGACCGTTCCTACCGGCAGCCGCATCCGGCTGGAATACCGCGCCGACGGTTCGCCGCCGATCCTGGCCGTAAAGCTGCAGGAGCTCTTCGGGCTGGCCGACACGCCGGCGGTGAACGGGGGGCGCACGCCCGTGCTGCTGCACCTGCTGTCGCCGGCCGGCCGGCCCGTGCAGATTACCCAGGACCTGCGCTCGTTCTGGAACTCCTCGTATTTCGAGGTGCGCAAGGACCTGCGGGGCCGCTATCCCCGGCACCCGTGGCCGGATGACCCGTGGACCCACGCCCCGGTCAAGGGTGTCAAGCGGCGGGGCACCTGAGCATTCAGGCGGGTGGGGAACGGGGGAACGTTTGATAGTCCCCCTCAGCAGGCGGACACGCTAGCCTGCCGTCATGAAGATCTGGGGAACCGGTCCGTTTGAGAATGAGGTGGGCGCGGCCTTCGCGCAGGAGGTCGTGCAGGACGGCGAGGTGGCGCTGGCCGAGGCCTTCGATGTGGCCCTGGATCCCGACACCGATTTTCTGGCCGCCGAGGAGGGCTGGCGGGCGGTGGCCGCTGCCGGCGTGCTGGACGCCGCGCTGAATGGAGCCACAGCCGCCCTCACCGACGCCGCGCTGCGGGCCTGGGTGGAGGCGGCGGAGCCGTCCATTCTGGCTCCGCTGCGGGAGGGAGCGCAGGAAGCGCTCGCCCGCGTCCTGGGCCCCGACAGCGAACTGCCCGAGTTGTGGGAAGACGGAGAGGACGCGGCGGGATGGCGCGCCACGGTGCAGCAGCTTCGCGCCTCCCTGTCCTGAGCGCGGCTTAGCTCCGCTTCAGAAGCGCAGTTCCAGGCCCACGCCCGCTCCAAAGCCCGAGGCGGTGCTGCCGCGCACGAAGGCCCGCCACCCGGACGGTCCCAGCAGCGGTCCCCGCAGTCCGCCCTCGGTATAGACGCCAAAGCGGCCCGCGTACTCTGCGCCCGCGCTGGCAAAGGCATCGATGCGGGTCAGGGGCAGGTTCAGGTCGCGCAGGGTCACGCCCGCCGCAAAGCGGCTGGGGTTGTCCTTGCGCCATGCCCGCTCTGCGGTCGCCTCAACCCCCAGCGTCCCCAGCACCGGCACCTGAAACACCGAGAGGCCCGCGTGCAGGCCGTAGCCCCGAGTCGTGGCGTCCACTCCGGCCCAGGTGGTCGCGGCCGAGGCGGTGCAGGGCAGGGCGATGGCGGCGGCGATCAGCAGGGCGCGTGGGGTCATGTCCTTCAGGCTACCTGTCCAGCGTCCGGATGGATGAGAAGCCTCAGCCATTGAGCCGGACCCCGGCCACCGTTGCGAGCATGCGGAAGGTCTGGAACAGGTGGTAGGCGGTGTCGCTGCTCCAGCCCACCGTGACCGCGTCCACCCGCGTGATGTCCGGGATGCGCGCGCAGGCGTCGGCACGCGCCTGATGGTCAAAGGACAGCTGACACGGCGCGGGCCAGCGGGTGGTGTACGGCTGGGCGTTCCGGGCGGCGCGCACGGCCTGTTCGGCTCCATCGCGGATGCGTCGCTGCGCCTCGGCGGGGTGCAGGTGAACGGCGGCGTAGGTGCTCAGGCCTTCCTTGACGGCCACCGTGGTTACGCCGTCGCCCAGTTCGGCGCGGATCTCGGCCATGGCCACGTCGTCCCCGCTGGCAAACACCACCGGCACGCCGTAGTGTCCGGCGAGCAGCGCATTCAGGCCGTACTCGCCGGTATCGATGCCCCCCACGCGCACGTTGCGGATAAAGCCGTTCCAGGTGTGGGCCAGCGGTCCGCGGGGGCTGCCGGCACGGGCGTGGTAGCCCACGAACAGCAGCGCGCCCACGCCGTCCTCCTGCACGCCCTGCACCATGCTCAGCGGCTTGTCGTTGCCGCTGGTAAAGCGCACCGCCTGCGGCAGCAGTTCGGGAATCAGGTTGCGCATGGTGTCGTGGCTGTCGTTGATGAGCACATCTGTGGCGCCGCCCATCAGCGCGCCCTCGGCGGCGGCGGCGGCCTCCAGCGTCATGCGCTCGCGGGCCGTCTGGTACTCGGTGCCGTTCACCAGTCCTCCGAATTCCGGCGGGCTGACCTGCACCCACGACGCCACCCCGCACACGCCCTCCATGTCCACGCTGATGACCACCTTCACGGCTGTTTCCTCATGCGGGTCAGCGTAGCGTCTGGACGGCCAACGGGGACCACGTTGCAGAGGCGGTGGAGCACGGGAACGAGCAGTCCGGGGGGCGGTGGAGGCGTGCTAGCCTCATATGTTATGAGCCGCGTTGCCCTGAAATCTGCCCGCGAGATCGAGGCCATGCGCCGCGCGGGGGCGCTGGTCGCCGAAACGTTCCGTGTGCTGGACCCCTACGTCAAGCCCGGCGTGACCCTGGCCGAACTTGACCGCATCGCCGAGGAGCACATCCGCAAGGCCGGAGCCACCCCCGCGTACCTGGGCTATGGTCCCAAGAACAACCCCTTTCCGGCCACCATCTGTGCGAGCGTGAATGAGGTGATCTGCCACGGAATTCCCGGCGAGCGGGCGCTGGAGGACGGGGACATCATCGGTGTGGACATCGGCGTGCTGATGAACGGCGTGTACGGAGACGCGTGCTACACCTACACCGTGGGCACGGTCAGCCCCGAGGTGCAGGGGCTGGTGGACACCACCCGCGAGGCGCTGCAGGCCGGGCTGGACGTGGTGCGGCCCGGAGCGCGGACCGGGGACATCGGCCACGCCATCCAGACGCTCGCCGAGGGCCGGGGCTACGGCGTGGTGCGTGAGTACACCGGCCACGGCATCGGCAAGCGGCTGCACGAGGAACCCACCATCTACCACCACGGCGTGCGCTACACCGGCTTGAAGTTGCAGCCGGGTATGGTGTTTACCATCGAGCCGATGATCAACCTGGGCCGCCCCGAGACCCGGCTGCTCGCCGACGGCTGGACCGTTATCACCGCCGACAGGACGCCCAGCGCCCAGTTCGAACACACGCTGGTCGTGACGCCCAAAGGACATGAAATCCTGACGCTGTGACGCCGCAGGTTCAGCTTCCCAGGCCGCCCCGCCCGCCCAGATTTCCGCGGGGTGGCCTGCGGCCGGTCCTGCCTGCCGAGCTGGAAGACGAGTCGGTGTACCGGGGGGTGGTGATCGAAGGTGGGTCGCTGGGTGCGGGCCAGCTGCGGACCGTGTCCTTTGAGGGCGCGGTGTTCCGGGAGGTTGACCTGAGCGGAGTGGACTGGCAGCTTTTCCGGTTAAAGGACGTGCGCTTCGAGCGCTGTGATCTCAGCGGCGCGCAGTGGACCGAAGGGGCGCTGGAGCGCGTTCAGGTCACGGATTGCCGTCTGCTGGGCCTGCATCTGCCCGGCGCGGTGCTGCGGCACGTTCGCCTGACGCGGGCGCTGGCTCCGCTGTCGCTGTGGCCGGAGGTGGACGCCGCGCACCTGTGGCTGGAGGACAGCGACCTGACCGAGGCGCTGTTCACGGACGCACGATTGCCCGGCGCGGTGTTCCGGCGGTGTGCCCTGGGCCGGACCGATTTCCGCGGTGCGGGTCTGGAGGGTGCCGACTGGCGTGGCTCGCGTCTGCAGGGCGTGCGGGTGGGGGTGCGCGAGCTGACCGGCGTGACCGTCGAGCCGGTTCAGCTGCCCGAACTGGCGCATCTGCTGGGCGTACATGTCGAGGCCCTGGACGCTGAAGCGGAGTAGGGAAATACTCTGAAATTCAGTCTTCCCAGTTGATCTCTGCCCTGATCTGCGGGGTTCCGTTACCCGCCCGGGGTCTGCCCGGAGACGGCGCTCTGCTGCTCGAAGCGTTCCTGAAAAAAACGGTCCTGAAGAAAGTGCCCCTGCGTCAGCAGCCGGTCGGCAGCGGTGTGGTCCAGCCGCAGCGCGTCGCTCACTCCGGCGCTGATCTGTTCAAGCTGTTCGCGCAGCAGGGCCTCGGCGGACTGGCCCCGCGCTGCTATACGGGCGCGGGCCGCGGGCGTGAGGTCCAGGTAGGCGCGCAGCGTGGCAGGCAGGTAGTCGTGGCGGGCCTGGGTGACCAGAAACCGGTTGCGGACATCCAGGGGGGCGGCGTGTTCCCCCGCCAGCGCATCCTGAAGGCGGCACAGCAGCGCCAGGGCGTACAGCCGGTGCGGTTCGGGCAGACGCAGGGCCAGTTCGGCGGCGGGTTCGGGAAGCGGGCCGGAGAGGGCAGCGCGGTCCACCGGGTCGCGGGCCGCCTGCTCCCGCAGGAGTTCCATCCGGTGCCGGTGGATCATCTGCCGCCGCAGCAGCGGAAAGGCCACCACGCTGCCAAGGAAAAAGAGGGGGACAAGCATGTCTTCCACAGTTGCAACCTCCAGTCGGGTGGCCCGACCCTAGCGGCGCAGGCGGGGCCCGGGCGTCCTCCCAAAGGCGGAGGCTCCGCTGATCCTCCGGCCCGGCCTGCCCCCATCAGGGAATTGTGCGCGCCGCGGCGGCACCCTACACTGGCCGGGCAAGCGTTCTTGCTGGAGGAAAGTCGAGTCTTGGAAACCCTGCGCGTCTCTGCCACGTCCCGTCCCAACGCCATCGCCGGAGCCATCGCGGCGCTGCTGCGCTCTCAGGGGCAGGTCAACATTCAGGCCATCGGTCCCGCCGCCGTCAACCAGACGGTCAAGGCGCTGGCCATCGCCCGCGGTTATCTGCAGGACGACGCCCTGGACCTGTTCGCGCAGCCTGAGTTCGTGAAGCTTGAGGGCCAGGGGGAGGAGCGCACCGCCCTGACCTTCCGGGTAACGGCGGCCCGGCGGACGGCACCGTAAGCATTGGGGCTTTACCGTAAGCACTGAGGCTTTCCGGCGTCCCACCTGAAGTCTGCCGTCCCTGTCTCTCATAAAATCTGAGTGTGGTGCGCTAAGATATGGACAGGTAACTTCCGGCCTGATGGCATGGGCCATCGGGCGCAGACCCCCCTGACCCTGGAAGACGCCGCCTTTTTCCCGGCCCCGCCTTCTCCGTGATTCCCACAGCGGGCCGTGCCACTCCCCGGAGGAGCGACACCTATGTTTCTTGGCCCTTATACCCTCCTGATTCTGCTGGTCTTCGTCGCCTCGATGATTATTCAGGCGTACCTGAGTAGCACCTACAAGAAGTGGGGCCGGGTGCGCAATGCCCGCGGCCTGACCGGTGCGGACGTCGCACGCATGATGCTCGACGAGAACGGCCTGCGCGACGTGCCGGTCCAGGCCGTGCCGGGCAACCTCACCGACCACTACGACCCTCTCAAGAAGACCGTGAACCTGTCCGAGAGCGTGTTCGGCGTGCCCAGCGTCGGCGCCATGGCGGTCGCGGCCCACGAGGTCGGCCACGCCCTGCAGGACAAGGCGCATATGCCGGCGCTGGTGCTGCGCAGCAAGATGGCCGTGCCACTGAGCCTGGGCATGAACCTGGCTCCGTGGCTGCTGCTGGCCGGTTTCCTCCTGAAGCTCTCGGGCCTGCTGTGGCTGGGCGTGATCCTGTTCGGCGGCGCCCTGATCTTCCATCTGGTGACCCTGCCGGTGGAGTTCGACGCGAGCCGCCGGGCCCTGGCTTACCTGGACACGCGCGGCCTGAACGGCACGGCCGAGGGCCACAGCGGCGCAAAGAATGTGCTGACCGCCGCCGCCCTGACCTACGTGGCCGGGTTTGCGATGGCGCTGGCACAGTTCCTGAACATCCTGAGCATTGCCCGCAGCAGCGACTGAGTTCCGGCAGAGTCTTCATGGAACAGCGGCGACCTTACACGGGTCGCCGCTGTTGTGGATGCATCTCCTGGCTCAGCTCAGACGTTAAAGCCGAACATCCGCATCTGGCGCTTGCCGTCCTCGGTCATCTTGTCCGGTCCCCACGGCGGCGTCCACACGAACTCCACGTTCACGTCGGTCACACCGTCCAGCCGGCCCACGGCCATCTCGGCGTCGGCGCGGATCAGGTCCTGCACCGGGCAGCCCACGCTGGTCAGGGTCATGGTGATGTCCACCAGCCCGCCTTCCTGCACGTCCACTCCGTAGATCAGGCCCAGGTCCACGACGTTGACCGGAATCTCGGGGTCCTTGACGATCTTCAGGGCCTCGAGCACCTGCGCCTCGTCGGGCAGCCCCGCGGCGGCCGGTACAGCGCTGGCGTTGGTCGTTTCGGTGTCCATTACTGGTTTCCTCCCTCGGTGGGCAGGCCATTTTCGACCCAGGCCAGCGTGCCGCCCGTGAGGTTGGCGACGCGGCCATACCCGTTGTTCATCAGGTACTCGGCGGCGCGGGCGCTGCGGGCGCCGCTGCGGCAGATCAGCACCAGATCGCGGTCCTGGGGCAGTTCGGTGTAACGGGCTTCGAGTTCGCTGAGGGGCAGCAGCTGCGCATCCTGAGCGTGCACCTCGTCGTATTCGTTCTGCTCGCGGACATCCACGAGCAGCGCGCCCTGCTGCACGCGGCGCTGACCTTCCTGCGGGGTGACTTCTTCCATAGGCCGCAGCATACCCGAGTCTTCTGCGGCAATTGTGCCCCGCAGATGACCTTCCGGGGACCTCCCGGAGTGCGGCGACCACTATGCTGCGCCCATGTCTCTGCCCGACGGTGTCACCGTGATTGACCTGCGTCCCGCCGACCTGCGCTCGGCCCTGCCCCTCGCGGCCATGACTCCACTGCCGGTCCGCGCCGTGACTCTGGACCAGATCGAGAACGGCGAACATGGCCTGACGCCGGATCTGGGGCCGCTGGTCGTGGTGTGCGAGCGCGGCGTGCGCTCGAGGCTGGCCGCGCGGTATCTGCAGGCGGACGGACTGGAGGCCTCCGCGTATCCGGGGGGAGTGCCCGCGCTGCTCGCGGAAGGAACCCAGAACGGCCAGACATGAGGACGCGGACCATGCGTCCTTTCCCGGCGACCCCCTAGACTGACGGGCATGTCTGTTCTCCCACCCGGCTTTATTTCCACCGACGATGTGTTGCACGACCGCCTGAGCGCCTCCGAGGTGCGCCGGCTGGAACTGGAGCATGGCAACGCGGAACTGCTGTATGGCCTGGATCTGCTGGGGGTGGCCGGGCCGTTCTCGCGGGTCACGCCGTGGGAACTGGAAGACGAGGCCGGCGTGCGGCGCATCAATGCCAGCGGCTACGCCGCGACTCCCTTCGGTGAGATGCCGCCGGCCCTGACCGGGTTTCTGCGCGAATTCCTGGAGAAGAACCGCGCCATGGCCCTGCCCCAGCAGTCCAGCAGCCCGTGGCGTGCAGCGCTGGAGGCCAATCTGGTGCGCCTGCTGGCACGCGAGCTGCCCAGCCACGCCGACTCGCAGGTCTTCTTCTGCTCCAGCGGCACCGAGGCGGTCGAGGGAGCGCTGAAGTTTGCCAAGGCGTTCCGGCCGGGGTCCAAATTTCAGATCTCCTTTGGCAGCGGGTACCACGGCAAGACGCTGGGCAGCCTGAGTCTCACGCCCAATCCCGAATACCAGGACATCTTCCGTCCGCTGGTTCCCGGCGCACTGACTGTTCCCTACGGCGATCTCGACGCCTTCCGGGCGCTGGTGCGGCGGGTCGGTCCCGACAAGATCACCTGCGTGATCGTCGAGCCCATCCAGGGCGAGGGTGGCGTGAACATTCCCCCGCCGGGCTTTCTCAGCGGCCTGGGCGAGTACTGCCGCCAGCACGGCATCGTGGTCATTGCCGACGAGATCCAGACCGGGCTGGGGCGCACCGGGCACTGGTTCGAATCGGCGGCGCAGGGCCTGGACCCCGACATCATCACCCTCGCCAAGCCGCTGGGCGGCGGCATGACGGCGGTGGGCGCAACGATTGCCCGCCACGACATCTACAAGAAGATGCTGGGTGGCCTGAGCAGCAAACGGCACAGCAACACCTTCGGCGGCGGCGCGCTGGCGATGGCGGTGGGCCTGAAGTCCCTGGAGTATCTGATCGAGAACGACTTTCCGGCCCGCAGCCTGGAACTCGGGGAACGCGGCCTGCACCGGCTGCGCGAGACCCAGCGCCGCTTTCCGCGCCTGCTGGAAGGCGTGCGCGGTCAGGGCCTGCTGCTGGCGATGCAGTTCCAGCCCATGCTGGGGGTGCCGCTGCCCGGCGTGCTCAAGGAACTGGTTTTTGAAGCCACCGCGCTGCTCGCCCTGCGCGAATTGCACGCCTCGGGCGTGATCGCCAACCTCAGTCTGAGCAGCAAGCGCACCGTGCGCCTGACTCCGGCCCTGGACATGCCCATGGACGTGTTCGATACGATTTTTGACCGTGTGGACGACTTTGCCCGCCGCCGCCCCGTCTCACGCGATCTGCTTACCGGCACTCCGCCGGTGCTGCTTGCCCGCCTTGCCAAGTTCGCCGCGAGCAAGCCCAAGAAGCGTACCCCCAGCGACGGCTGAGGGCCTCCTGAGAGGCGGCGGTGCTGCCGGGCTGTCCCTCAGGCGAGGCCGCAGGCCCGCTGCAGCAGCAGATGCAACTCGTCGCGGCCCAACCGACGGGCGTCCAGCGGCAGGCCGTCGGGCAGGCTGCTCAATCCCTGCACGATGGGCATGAAGCGGAACTCGGGGCGGGCGATCAGGTCGCGGCGGGCGGTCAGGGCAACCACGAAGTCGGCGCGCAGCTCGAAGTGGGCGTTGAGTTCGGTGCGCAGCGGCATGGAGTCCCCGCCCAGCAGGGCCAGCAACGCGGGATGCGCCTCGAAGCCTTCCTCCAGGTGCCTAAGCAGCCGCGCGCTGTCCAGGAAGATGGCGGCCTGCGGCAGGGTGTAGCCGCTGATCCGGCGGCGGCAGACTTCCGGAGAATCGCCGCGCACCGTGCTGACGCTGCGGCCCGAGCGCGCCGCGCCCCCCAGCAGGCTCCACAGCCGCGCCAGGCTGGAATAGCGCGCCAGCTCCGCGTACCCGGCGGGCTTGCTGGCCAGCGGACGGGTGGGGCGCAGGGCGGAGGCGGTCATGCGGGTATGCTAACGCCTTAAAGGATCGGTAAATGCGGTCCTGGGCGCTGCGCCCCTGTGTGTGGGCCCGGGTGCACGGTACAACGGGGCATGACCAAATCTGCCCCCAATCCGATGGCCCTGCTCGCGCAGATCGATATGGACGCCCTGGGCCGCCTGAGTCAGAAGGTGGACCTGCCCGCGCTGCTGAACGCCGCCTCACGCATGAGCGACGGCCAGATCAAGCAGCTCTCGCGCCTGCTCACCCAGGATGAGGAGGGTCAGGAAAAACAGCTTCCGGCGGCCAACGGCGACTTCTATGGCCAGATGGACACCCTGACCGGCGAGGAGCGTGAGGTCGCCGGGCTGACCCGTCAGTTCATGCACGAACATGTCGCCCCGATCATGAACGAGTACTGGAACCGAGACGAGTTCCCGAAGCAGATCATTCCCGAGCTGCGCAAGCTTGACCTGCTGCGGCGCATCTGGAATGAGGACGGCAGCCGCAAGCCCAATGCCACCATCATGGAAGGACTGGTCACGCTGGAGGCCTGCAAGGTGGACGTGAGCACCGCCGTGTTTTTCGGGGTGCATGCGGGTCTGGCCTTCGCCAGCATCGCGCTCGGAGGTGACGACGCCCAGAAGGCCGAGTGGCTGCCGAAGATGCTCGATCTGGAGGCCATCGGCGCTTTTGGCCTGACCGAACCCGAGGGCGGGTCGCAGGTTAGCCAGGGCATGCGCACCACCTGCAAGCGCGACGGCGACGGCTGGACCCTGCGCGGCCAGAAAAAGTGGATCGGCAACTCCACCTTCTCTGATTTCACCGTCATCTGGGCGCGGGATGTGGACACCCAGGAGGTGCGCGGCTTCATCGTGCGCGCCGGAACGCCGGGCTACCGCGTCGAGAAGATCGAGGGCAAGACGGCGCTGCGCATCGTGGAGAACGGCCTGATCACCCTGGAGGACTGCCGCGTGCCCGACAGCGACCGCCTGCAGAACGTCCAGGGCTGGCGCACCACCGCCGAGGTGCTCAAGATCACGCGGGCGGGCGTGGCGTGGCAGGGTGTGGGCTGCGCGATGGGAGCCTATGAACTGGCCGTGACCTACAGCCAGCAGCGCGAGCAGTTTGGCAAACGCATCGGCGAGTTCCAGCTGATCCAGAACCATCTCGTGCACATGCTGGGCAACGTGACGAGCATGTTCGCCCTGTGCCTGCGCCTGAGCCACATGGCCGACGGCGGGGACATGAACGACGAGCACGCGGCGCTGGCCAAGGTGTTCACGGCCGCCCGTTGCCGCGAGACGGTGGCGCTGGCCCGCGAGACCTTCGGCGGCAACGGCATTCTGCTGGAGAACGGCGTGGCCAAGCACTTTGCCGACACCGAGGCCATCTACTCCTACGAGGGCACCAACGAGATCAATACCCTGGTGGTGGGCCGCGCCATCACCGGACTCAGCGCATTCGTTTGATACTGGCTCCCTTTAACTCAGGAGTTGCACCTGCATAACGACGCCAAAGCGCTCCCAGCCGAGAGAATCTGGGAGTGTCGAAGTCACAGATTCTGG
>NZ_BMOM01000012.1 GCF_014647075.1 Deinococcus aerophilus
CACGCCCCTCCTCAAACCACCCTTGAGGTCGGCTGGCAACTCGTTTTCCGTCCAATCTCATAAAATCTGTCAGGCCGCCAGCATTGCTCCGTCACCGCCTGCCTGAGAAAGCCTGGAATGAGATGGGATCAGACGTCGGGCCGAATCCGGCAAAACGTTGCCATACGGGTAGGAAATGTTATGTTGTGCGCGGAGCCGGGATTGCTCCTGGGGAAGTTGTTATTAGCCGGTCGTCGGTTCAAGTCCGACCCCTGGCTCCACAACAGTCAAGATGCGCTCTCTGAGCGCGTTTTTCGTTTGCCGCAGACGTTGATGTGGGCCGGGCGATGGCCGAAGGTTGCTCCGGGTTCTTGCTGTTCGGGGATTCTGCATTCGTGAAAAGTAAAGGTGACACAGAGAATCTTCTGTCAAGCTCTGTCATGATCACGGGTCAGTAGACGGAGGCCGGTTCTTTTTTCGGGAATCGTCTTCGGAACTTTTCTGTACAGGCCAGCTGCAGAAGAATACCAGCTGCAGAAGAATAAGGACCACTCCCCAGATCAAGTGTCTTCTTTTTTACAGCGAAAGATAAAGCGCGCGAGGTCTGGGGAACGTTTTATCTATAAAATACTTTACAACGGTGTTTCGGTGGCCCCATACTGTCTACTTGGAGGTCATCCCCATGACAACTTACAAGAAACTCAGCGAACAGGTCCATGAACTTAGCAATGCACAGCGCAGTGATACCTTTGTCCGGATGTTCCGCGACGCCGTGCGCGACGGCAAGTTTGAGGCAGCTTATCTGCCGGAACGCTTTACCCTGCCCAAGCAATTTACCCGCCGTGGCAGCGACGAGACCTACCAGCGCGACACCAAGGAAATGCTGTTTGAAGTCACGCCAAAGTTCGAGAAGTGGTTTGACGAAACGAACCGTGAACTGGCTGCCGCCCGCAAGGGAGGAGCCATCAAGCCGTCCGTGGAAGCAATTGAAGCCGGGCTGGTGGATTTCAAGCAGATGGCCGCCGAAACCCGTCAGAAAATGCAGGCCAGCTATGAGAAGGGGCAGGCCCTGGGCAAGAGCCGCGCCAAAGGCAAGCGCAAGTAAGCTGTCATTCGATGTAGAACGGGCGGCGGGTCGCAAAACGACCTTCCGCCCGTTTTCTTTGTGCGGACTTGCGGGTATCCTGACAGGAATGACGTTCGACCAGGTTGATTCCCCTGTCCCTCTGCCCACCGACCGGCCCGCCCGCCGGGGCCTTCTGATTGTGATCACGGGCGCGTCCGGGGTCGGCAAGGGCACCCTGCGCGAACGCTGGCTGGCCGGACAGAACGTGTTCTACAGCACCTCGTGGACCACCCGTGGTGCCCGGCCCGGCGAGCAGGAAGGCGTGGATTACGTGTTCGTCTCGCCGGAAGTGTTCGCCGAGAAGGCGCAGGCAGACGGCTTTCTGGAACACGCCACGTTCGTCGGGCACCACTACGGCACGCCCATCGAACCCATTGAAGCGGCGCTGGCGCGCGGGCAGGACGTGGTGCTGGAAATCGAGGTGGAGGGAGCCATGCAGGTCAAGGCCCGGCTGGGCGAGGAAGCCATTCTGGTCTTCATCATGCCGCCGAGTCTGACCGAACTGCGCCGCCGCCTGGAGGGCCGCGCCACCGAGACCCCCGAGCGCATCGAGAAGCGGCTGTTGCGGGCGCGTGACGAGATCATGCACGCCCATGCCTTCCGCTACGTGGTGGTGAACGACGACCTCAGCCGCGCGGTAGAGGAGTTGCTGGCCGTGCAGCGCGCCGAGCGTGCCGCCCAGCTGCCTCCCCAGGCGTGGAGCGCCGAGGACCACGCGGCTGTGGCGGCGGCGGCCCAGGTCCGCAGCGATCATCTCAGCCCCGAACAGCTCGCCCGCGTCGTCGAGTCCTGAAAGTGGAGGAGTAGGAATGCCGCTGGAACTGATTCAGGGAGACATTGCGGCCCAGACCGCCTGCGCCGTGGTCACGGCCGCCAACAAGGAACTGGTGGGCGGCGGCGGCGTGGACGGTGCGGTCCACCGCGCCGCCGGACCCGGGCTGTTGCGGGCCATCCGGCAGATCGGCGGCACCCCCACCGGTACGGCCGTGATCACGCCCGCCTTCGGTCTGGAGCGGCGCGGCGTGCGTCATGTCATCCATGCGGTGGGCCCGGTCTGGCGCGGTGGCGAGCACGGCGAGGCCGAACTGCTCGCCGGTGCCTACCGCCGCGGTCTGGAACTGGCCGTTCAGCACGGCTGTTCCAGCGTTGCCTTTCCGTCCATCAGTACGGGGGTGTACGGCTACCCGCTTCAACAGGCCGCGCGGGTGGGGCTGTCGACCATCCGCACTTTTCTGGCCGACCATCCAGAGCTGCTGGTCCGGGTGGTGCTGTATGACGCAGGCAGCCTGCAGGTCTTCCGGGCGGCGCTGGAGCAGCTTCAAACGGATCCGGATGCATGGTTTGACGTCCCGTGAATAACGCGCTATATTTTTTACATCACCGCCGAAGCAGGCGGCTTTTTTATTGTGTCCTCCGGCAGCTGTGTTAAGGCGTCTTGAGCCGCCTGGGGCGCAGCGGGCCGCGTGCGCCCGCAAGCTGGAACGCATGAGCGATGACACCCAGCCGGGCTATGACCCCGCCAACCAGTCTCCCGCCGAGGGCCAGAGCCAGCCGATTCCCGAACAGGACCGGGGCAAGGCGCCCAACATGGACCCTGCAGACAAGGACGGTCCGGCGGAGGGGGCGCGGGACGCGGTCGAGGACGACGACACTCCGGCAGGTTGAGCGGGGGGCGCCGTGTCGACCGGACCCGTGCTCAACGCGGCCCGCCCGGACAAGGAGCGGGCCGAACTGCTGGTCTGGATCAGGGAGCGTCTGCACGGCGAGTACGGGGACCGGCATCTGGACCCCCGGCGCGAGCCGATGCACGAGCTGATCAGCACCATCCTGTCGCAGCGCACCACCTGGCGCGACGAGGACGCCGCGTATCGGGAACTGCGCGCTCTGGGGGACTGGAACGCCATCATCGCTGCGCCGACCGAAGCCGTGGCCCACGCCATCCGCCGCAGCAACTACCCCGAGAGCAAGGCACCGCGTATTCAGGAAACCCTGCGCCGCATCCGCGACTCGCCGGGGGGCTACGATCTGGACTTTTTGCAGGACCTGCCCGTGAAGGACGCCCTGAAGTGGCTGACCGACCTGCCGGGCGTGGGTGCCAAGACCGCCAGTCTGGTGCTGCTGTTCAACTACGGGCACCCAGTCTTTCCGGTGGACACCCACGTTCACCGCATCACCACCCGGGTCGGCGCGATTCCCGTGATGGGCGAACAGGCCGCGCACCGGGCGCTGCTGAAGGTGCTGCCCCCCGACCCGCCCTTTCTGTACGAACTGCACCTGAACCTGCTCAAGCACGGGCAGCAGGTGTGCAGCTGGAGCGGCCCGAAGTGTGGGGTATGCGTGCTGCGGGATCGGTGCGACGCCTACACCATCTTCGGCAACAACGTGCCCAGTTTCAGCGAGACGGTGAAGGCAAAGGCCAGAACGCCGCGGGCCGGAAAACCTGCGTAAGGACGCGGGCGCCCCGCTCTGTCCCTCAGCCCCGCTCGCGCTCGCGCAGGATCAGCTGGATCAGGCCGAGCAGAACCAGTTCTTCCTCGCCTGCTCGCGTGGAACGCAGCTCCTCGATCTCGAAGCGGCGCGAGAAGATGCTGCGGCGCTTGCGTACCCGGAAGGCCGCCGTGCCGCCCGCGTCCGTGACGGTATAGGTCGGATTGACAAAGTAATCGAAGCCCGCCGCGATCACGTCCCCGATCAGGGGCACCGCGTCGATCACACCCTCGATGACGGCCAGCCACGGCTGATCATCGCGGATGGTAAAGCGCGTCTGGCCATCGGGGCCGAGCAGGTCATATCCCGCGGCCCACAGGGTCCGCAGCCCCTGGGCCTGAAGAGCCCCCACCTCCGCGCCGTCCGTGCGCACGATCACCCGCCGCGCCTTCCAGTCCAGCGCTCCGGCGAGCAGCCCCCGCGCCCGCATGCTGTGGGTCTGATGCTGGCGGGCCTCGTCGGAAAAGACCCGCACCTCATCGCGGATGCTGAAGGTCTTCTCCTTGACCACGGCGATCAACTGCCCCGAGGCGTCGGTGACGCGCAGCTCGGTAAAAAGGCTGAGCTTGAAGGTGATGGTGAGCGGAAAGGCGAGGTTCACGCCCGCAGGTACGCTGCTGGAGCGCGTTCGGTTCCCGGCAGACGCCGTTGCTGGCAATCACCGTTCCCAGGGGTTACGGTTCCCAGCGGTCAAACCGCGTGCCGGCGTCCACGCCCGCTGCGGGGGCCCACACGGCGGCAGGCTGCGCCTTGCGGGCTTCGGGCTGCACACTCTGCACCCGCACGGCCCCGACGCCGCACGCGATGACCACGCCACTCGCCTCCACACCCAGCACCTCGCCGGGAGCGCCCTCGCCCTGGGCCAGCTCCAGGCCGCCGAGCTTGAGCCGCGCGCCCCCAAGAAAGGCGGTGGTCTGCGGCCATGCGGCCACGCCCCGGTAGCGGTCCACCACTGCCCGCGCCGGGTCGTGCCAGCGCACGAAACCGTCTTCCTTGACGAGCATCGGCGCGTGGGTCGCCGCCGCCTCGTCCTGCGGGGTGGGGGAGAGGTCGCCCAGCCGGGTCAGGGCGGTGACGATCAGCCGCGCGGCCTGTCCGGAGAGCGCGTGCGACAGTTCGAGGCTGGTCCACCCGGGCTCAATAGGCAGCTCTTCTTGCAACAGCACCGGGCCGGTGTCCATGCCGGGATCGGTCTGCATGATGGTCGTGCCGGTGACCGTCTCGCCCCGGATCAGCGCCCACTGAATCGGCGCGGCGCCCCGGTAGGCGGGCAGCAGGCTGGTGTGGGTGTTCAGGAACCCGAAACGGGGCACGGCGAGCAACGCGGCGGGCAGAATCTTGCCGTAGGCGCAGGTGACGGCCACATCCGCCCCGCAGCCGCGCAGGGTCTCCTCGAAGGCCGTATTGCGCCGCAGCTTCTCCGGCTGGGCCAGCGGCAGTCCCAGCTCGGCGGCCCGCGCGGCGACCGGCGGCGGCGTCAGCTTCAGGCCGCGCCCGACCGGTTTGTCCGGCTGGGCCACCACAAGCATCACCTCGAAGTGTTCCCGGACAGCTTCGAGCACCGGCAGTGCGAAGGCCGGCGAGCCGAAGAAGGCGACTTTCGGGGTCAACCCCCGCTCCGCTCGCGGCGCAGCCGTTCGGCATTTGCCAGGTCGCTCAGCAGCGATTTGGAGCGCTGCTGCAGGGCGAGCAGTTCCTTGCGGTAGTCCTCGGTCACCTCGGCGGGCAGACGGTCGAGGAACAGCACGCCGTCGAGGTGGTCGAGTTCGTGCTGGAACACGCGCGCCAGATAGTCGTCGGCTTCCAGCGTGCGCTGAACGCCGTCCAGATCGGTGTACTGCACCGATACGGCGCGGGCGCGCGGCACGCCCTCCTCGTAGATGCCAGGAATGCTCAGGCAACCCTCCTGGTAGGACCGGTCCTTTTTCTTGTTGATGACGCGCACCACCGGATTGATCATCACGAAGTCGCGCAGCACCCGCGAACGCAGCGGTTCGTCGCCGCCCTCGTTCTCCTCCTCGTCGTCCTCGTATTCCACGGCCACGAACATCCGCACCGGCAGGCCCACCTGGGGCGCGGCCAGTCCCACGCCACGCGCCTCGAACATGGTCTCGAGCATGGTCTCGGCCACCTGCCGCACACTCTGCAGCCCCACCCCCGGCACGTTCAGGGAGTCGTTCACGCCCAGCGGCTTGGCCTTGCGGCGCAGCACCGGGTCGCCGTACAGCCGCAGCGGATAGACGCGCGGCTTGTCGGGGGCAGGAGTCAGCTGGTTGGTCGGCACCGTCATAATGCTCTGTTTTACCAGAGCTGGGCGAAGGGAACCGAGCGGCGATTCCTGTTTGGTGGCTGGCCGGAGCTGGCCCTATTCGCCGCGCCGCCCGAAGACCACGGCGGCGGCCAGCCCCAGCGCTCCGGTCAGGCCGAGCACCAGCGGCAGGTCATGGCCGCGCAAAGAGGCGTCGGCGCTCAGCGCCAGCCCGCCCGCGCCCAGCAGCACGGTCAGGGCCAGCGCGGGCCAGGTAACGCCGCCGCGCGACACCTGTGCTCCCCAGCCGGCTCCGGCGAGCAGCAGGCACAGCAGCCCGGCCCAGTCGGCTGCCAGCCAGCTGCGCGGATCGTCCATCAGGAGCTCGCCTCCGGGGGCCTCGCGTCCATGAGGGAAGCATACCGGTCCCGCTCCTGGCACGGCGCGGCGGCATCGGGTAGCCTCGGGGCATGACCGGCAAGACGCCCCCCCCCGCCTCCGTGAAGGTCAAGCTGGCCGTAATCCAGATGCACGTGACCGACCGGCTGGACGACAACCTGAAGCGCGCCGAGGCCCACGTGCGGGACGCCGCCCGAGCCGGAGCGCAAGTTGTGCTGCTGCCCGAGCTGTTCGAGAGCCTGTATTTCTGCCAGGTAGAGCGCGAGGACTACTTCGCGCTCGCGCACCCGCAGGCGGGCCACCCGTTCCTGGGGCGCTTTCAGAACCTCGCCGCCGAGCTGGGCGTGGTGCTGCCGGTGTCCTACTTCGAGCGGGCCGGGCAGGCGCACTACAACTCGCTGGTGTGCATAGACGCCGATGGCAGCGTGCTCGGCAACTACCGCAAGACCCACATCCCCGACGGCCCCGGCTACGAGGAGAAGTACTACTTCAATCCCGGCGACACCGGGTTCCGGGTCTGGGAGACCCGCTACGGCCGCGTGGGCGTGGGCATCTGCTGGGACCAGTGGTACCCCGAGACCGCCCGGGTGATGATGCTGCAGGGCGCGGATTTCCTGCTGTACCCCACCGCCATCGGCAGTGAACCTGCCGAGGTCGAGACGCCCAACAGCCACCACATGTGGCAGCGGGCGATGGTCGGCCACGCGGTCAGCAACTCCAGCTATGTCGGCGCGGCCAACCGCATCGGCACCGAGGTCGTGGGTGACCTGACCCAGACCTACTACGGCCACTCGTTCATCAGCGACTACACCGGGGAACTGGTCGCCGAGTTCGGCGAGGGAGATGAGGGCGCGCTGACCCACGACCTGAACCTGACCGAGGCCCGCAAGTTCCGCGCCGGCATGGGCTTTTTCCGCGACCGTCGCCCTGAACTGTACGGCCCGCTGCTGACCATGGACGGGGTGACGCGCCGGGGATGAGGGACCTGCGCGGTCTGTCTGTGGGGTCCTGCGGCCATGACCAGCAGCCCAGACCCCTTGCGGTGGCCTGAACCGGTGTCCGAGCAGCCTCATTCCCGCGCGTGGTACGCCCGGCTGGCCGCTGAACTGGGCGGCTACTGTCATCCATGGATCCGGGTGCTGGACGGCCCCGATCCGGAACTGATTTTCGATACGACCTTGCAAACCCTGCTGCACCCCGCAACCCGCGTGCTGGAGGCTGGGTGCGGCCATGGTCCGGACGCCCTGCGCTTCGGCGGGCAGTGCGCCCGCTGGGTCGCCTACGACCGCCAGCCCGAACTGCTGGAGCTGGCCCGCGCGGGCGCTCCACACGCCGTCTGTCACCTCTGGGATGGAAAGGGGGAGGTCCCCCAGGGTCTGTGCGGTCCCTTCGATCTGATCGTGTCGCGTCGGGGACCCACCTCTGTGATTGATCATCTGCCCGCCGTGGCAGCGTCCGACGCCCGTTTTCTGTACGTGGGGCCACGCCTGGACGTGCCGCGCGTGTCTGAGCGGCTGGCTGCGGTGGCCTGGACCATCCAGGCCGAGTGGCGTGTGTCGGTGCGGGCCTGGGCGCCCACCTGGGATGATTGGCAGACCCGCTGCGGGTTCATGACTGAGCCGGCGCTCCGCGAGGACTGGGACGCACACGCCACCGAACGCGGCATGCCCTACCGCGAGGAACGGTACATCGTCCTGGCCGGCCCCGGCGGTGGGCCTTTGCCTTGAGACGAAGGGATGGGCTCCCTCTCAAGGTGTTTTTGCCACCTTCTGTCTGTCTGACCGCGGCGTGGTGGCCGGGGTGCAGGGGAGCTATGCACCGCACCTTGCGGCTGCGGGTGCTGTTCGCCGTGAGTCTGGTGTTCGTGCTGTTGACCCCGGTGCTGGTCGTCACCTGCCTGATGTTGTGGACGGTTTTGCCCGGACCGGACCGGCGCCTGAGCGTCAGTCCGGGTAGCTCGCCCCGCTGAAGTACAGGCCGTGGGCCGGAACGTTCGCGCCCGCCCGCGCCCGCTCACGCGAGGCCAGAATGTCTGCCACCGCGTCCGGCTCCAGCCGCCCCGCGCCCACGAGCAGCAGCGTGCCCACCAGCCCGCGCACCATGTGGCGCAGGAAACTCTCGCCCGCCACCCGCACCTCCCACACTCCGGGTGCCGGATGAACGCTCAGGGCGCGCAGCTCGCGCACGGTCTGGCGGTCCTCCTGGGTGGCAAAGGCGGCGAAGTCGTGGGTGCCGACCAGCCGCGTGGCGGCGGCGTTCATGGCCCCGGCGTCCAGCGGCCCCGGAACGTGCAGCGCCCGCCCCTGCCACAGCGGATGACGCTGCGGGGCGCGCAGCAGACGGTACACGTAGCGGCGCTCGGTGCATGAAAACCGGGCATGAAAGCCCCCCGGGGCGGGTGCCGCGTCCAGTACTGCCAGCGTGGGAGGAAGGTGGGCGTTCAGTGCGCGGGCGAGCCGCGCCGGGGGCAGCGCGAAGTCGGCGGGCGCGTCCACATGCACCGGCATGGCCTCGGCATGGACGCCAGCGTCGGTGCGTCCGGCGGCCACCGGCCGGAACACGCCGGGCGTCAGCGCGGTAAATGCGTGGTGAAGGGTGTCCTGAGCGCTGGGAGCGTTCGGCTGGGACTGCCAGCCGGCGAAGGCCGCTCCGTCCCAGGCCACGGTCAGCCGCAGGCGGGTGAAGCCCTCGGGGGGAGCGTAGGTGGAACGGTCGGCGTGCATGGCGGCCAGGGTAGCGCCCGCTGTCATCATTAAGAAAGTCAGAACCGGTATGCTCCGGGGCGTGAACAATGTTTTTCGGGCGCTGTGCTGCGCTCTGCTGCTGTGTGGTGCGGCGCAGGCGGCCTCCTCCTACCGCGTCAAGGCGGGCGACACCCTCAGCGGCATCGCCGCGCGCGCCGGCGTGGGCGTGGCGCAGCTGCGGGCCGCCAACCCCAGTCTCAAGAACACCACCCGGATCCAGGCGGGCGCGGTCCTGACCCTGCCGGGCCGTTCGGTAGCGGCCACCAAACACCACGTCAAGGCGGGCGAGAACCTCACCACCATCGCGCGGCAGTACAGCCTGACGCTGGCGCAGCTGCTGCGGGTCAACCCCGCGTACGCCAGCGGCAAGTCGGTGTGGGCGGGCGCGGTGATCAACATTCCGGCCCGCTCGGCCCCGGCCTCCGGCGCACAGGCCAGCCGGACCCCGGCCGCCACCCTGCGCACGGCCAGCACCTCGCGCCACTCCAGCGCATGGCTGTGGCCGCTGACCGGGTACCGGCAGCTCAGCAGCGATTACGGACGCCGGGTTCTTGATGGCGAGGAGGAGATGCACTACGGCGTGGACATCGTGGCACCCACCGGCACCGTGGTCCGCGCGGCGCGGGCCGGGCGCGTGCTGGAATCCCGGCCCGACTTCGACCGTGGCTGGGGCTGGACGGTCGTGATCGAGCATCCCGACGGCTGGATCACCCGCTACGCCCACCTCAGCGTCACCCTGATCCGTCAGGGCGCACTCGTCGAGGGCGGACAGGCCATCGGGCGCGTCGGCAGCACCGGACGCAGCACCGGGCCGCACCTGCATTTCGGTACCTACCTGAAATGGGTTCCGCGCGATCCCCTGAGCCTGTACTGACTGCGAAGCCACCCATGAACACGGTTCATTACGCAGAGGCGCGTGGAGAACACGCCGGGGCAGCGCTGCGCGGCTTTCTGCATCACCTGCCCACCCGGCCCGGCTTTCTGGGCGCCGAGCTGCTGTCCAGTCCGGATCAGCCGGGGCTGTATCTGGTTGCCAGCCGCTGGGCCGGCCCGGTGCCGCTGCTGGACATTCCAGAGGGCACCAGGGCGTGGACCTTCACGGTGCTGGACGCCCGCTGAGGAGCGGGACCTAGAGTTCCGGCAGGTAACCCGTTACCTCGTCCAGCAGGTCATGGGCGGTCAGCTCCAGGCGCACCGGGGTCACGCTGATCAGCCCGGCCTGCACCGCACCGTAGTCTGTGTCGTCCTCGTGGGCGTCGGCGGCGCGGCTGGTCCCGGCGACCCAGTGGTACTCGCGGCCCTCGGGGTCCTGGCGGGTCACAATGCGGTCTTCCCACTGGTGGCGGCCCACCCGGGTCACACGCACGCCGACCGCCGCGCGGCTGGGAAAGTTCACGTTCAGCAGCGTGCGGGGGGGCAGGCCGCGGGAGAGCACCTGACGGGCCAGCCGCGCGGCGTAGGCGGCCCCGACCGCGAAGTCGTACTCGCCGTCCGGGCCGCTCTGCTGGCTGAAGGCAATGGAGGGCAGGCCCAGCGCCAGACCCTCGATGGCGGCGGCCACCGTGCCGCTGTGGGTCAGGTCGTCGCCCAGGTTGGGACCCAGATTGATGCCGCTGACCACCAGATCAGGCCGCCCAAGCAGATGCACGCCCAGCACCACGCAGTCGGCGGGTGTGCCGTCCACCCGGTAGGCCGGCAGGTCGCCGAAACCCGCCGCGGCGGTGTGCTTGAAGCGCAACGGACGGCGGATGGTGATGCCGTGGCCCACCGCCGACTGTTCCACGTCGGGGGCCACCACCGTCACGTCGGCGAACTCGCTCATGGCAAGGCCCAGGGCCTTGATGCCCGGCGAGAAGATGCCGTCGTCGTTGGACACCAGGATGCGGGGCCGGGGGGAAGCAGGATCGCTCATGTCGGGCAGGCTAGCGCGCCAGCGTCAGGGCGGGAATATGTTCTGAGCGCTGGGCCGATTCCGGCCCCCTGCGGAGCAACAGAGGGGGGCCGGAACCGGCAGTGCCCCCGCGGTGTTCCGGGCAGTCTACTTGCCCTGTTGGGCGAGTTTCAGGTAGTACGCGCTGGATTTGTCGCTGGGGTCCAGGGCCACGGCGCGGCCATAGGCCTCGGCAGCCCCGGCGTAGTTGCCCGCCTCGTAGCGGGTGCGGCCCAGCCACGCCCAGGCCTTGGCGTAGTTCGGGTTCTGGCTGGCGGCGTTCAGGAAGCCGCTCTGGGCCGCCGCCTTGTTGCCGCTGGCGTACTGGCTGTAGGCCGCGCGGAAAACGCGCACCGCGTCCAGGCCGTACTGCGCTCCTTCCTGCGCGAAGGCCAGATTGTACTTGTCGGCGTCGTTGGCCTCGGGCAGCGCCGTGACCCCCTGATACGCCGCCAGCGCCGCCTGGGCGTTGCCCAGCGTCAGCGCCAGCCGCCCGGCCTGCCGCCAAGCCTCGGCAAAGTTGGGGGCGGCGCGGGCGGCCTCCTGAAACCCGGCGAGCGCCTGCGCCTGACGTCCGGCATCCAGTTCGCTGTACGCGCGGCTGAAGGCGCGGGTGGCGGCCGGGCCGTAGGTACCGGCCCGGCGCGCGAGGTCCTGAAAGTACGTCAGCGTCTTGTCGCCGGGATTCAGCTTCAGGGCCAGGGTGTACAGGGCCTGCGCCCGGGCGTACTCCCCACTTTCCAGCGCGGTGCGGGCGGCCCAGGTCGCGCACTGGGCGTTCTGCGGGTCAAGCTGCAGGCACTGCCCGAAGGATGTGGCGGCCACGTCCGGCTGGTTGCGGACATACGCCGCGTAGCCCAGGTTGTACTGCGCGGTGGCGGCGGCAGTGGCCTCGGGGCTGCCGGCGCGGACGGGCGCCACCTTGAAGTAGGCGTTCCAGCCCAGTTCCGCCTGCCGCCAGAAGCCCACCTCGGTGTAGATCTGGGCGCGCAGCTTGAGGTACTCGGGATTGTTCGGCTCGGCGCTCACGGCGGCCTCGGCGGCGCCCGCAGCCTGTTTCCACAGCGTCTGGTCGATGTTGGCGCTGCCGCGCGGGTACGTGGTGCGGGCGCGGGCCGCCAGATCGCGGGCCTGATTGGCGGCCTCGGCGGCGCTGGCATACGTCACGGGCTGGGGGACGAAGGCCGGCTGGCCTGCCGGGGCGTCCGGGGCCGTCTGGGCCACGGCGGGCGCGGCGCTCAGGCCCAGGGCGAGCAGGGTCCCCAGCAACAGGCGGGCGGACGGGCGGCGTTTGGGGGTCGACATGGTGGAAACCTCCTGAAGTCAAGGGTGAAAGAAAAAGCAGATGCTCCTCCGACCCTAGGTGGGGGCAGTGGGGTGCGCGTGAGAAAATCCGCACTTCAGTGAATCTTCGGTTGATGTTTCTGAGGCAATGGAGTTGGGTCGCCGGCGGGCTCTGTTTTGGCCGGCGCTGTTCTCCCACCGCCGCGTCCCGCCAGACCGGATTTTGGCAGTGGGACTGACGTTCCTGACGGCAGGCGGGTGTTAGGGTCCGGCCATGACTCCGCCGCAGATGGCCCCCGGCACCACCGACGTGTTCTTCGATTTCCTGTGCCCGTACGCGTGGCGCGGTGTGGAACTGGCGGAAGCGCTGCGTGAACCGGACACCTCCTTCCGGCTGCGGCATTTCTCGCTGGTGCAGGGCAACCACCCCGGCAACGCGGGGCAGGCGGAGCCGCGGTGGTGGCTTACCGATCAGCCCATAGGCGAGGGCAGCCACGCCCAGCAGGCCAGCCTGCGGGCCTTCCTGGCGGCGGGCGCGGCAGCCCGGCAGGGGGAGGAGCGGAGCTGGGCCTTTACGCTGGACCTCCTGCGGGCGGTCCATGAACACAAGAAGCCGCTGGATGAGGACACGGTGCAGGCAGCGGCGCGGGCCGCCGGGCTGGACGCTGGGCAGTTTGCCGCCGACCGCGCCGACGAATGCGGCCTGCGCGCCCGCCTGCGGACCGATCTGGTCGAGGCCGCCGGGATCGGGGTGTTCGGCACGCCCACCTTCGTGTCGCCTGAGGGCAGCGCCGCGTACTACCGCTTCGAGAACCTGACCCGTGACCCCGCGACGGCGCGGCAGTGGTGGACTCTGTACGGCGAGGTACTGAGGTCGGGAGCGGGCATCGCCACCGTCAAGCGGGCGAGGCACCGTCCGGCCCACAAGACGGATCAGCCGGCGCCCCCGTTCCTGGCCGGGCAGCCGGCGTGAGGCCCAGCGCCCGCGCCACCGCGCCCAGCGGCGGCTGCATGCCGCTGCGCACCTCCATGTAGGCGCGGTACAGCGGGCCGAAGCTGTGCATCAGCACGGCCATCACACCGTGGTCGTCCACGGTCAGGCCCTGAATGCAGAAGCCGTGCCGCAGCTTGGGCACGAGCACGGCCGTGTTCGTGGCGTGGTGGTGGCTGCGGACCCGGTCGTAGCCCCCGGCCTGCAGCGCGCCCAGCACCGCGGGCAGCAGCCGGGTGTACAGCCCCCGGCCCCGGTGGGCGGGCAGCAGGGCGGTATTCACCATGTACGCAGTGCGGGCGTCCCACTGCCGCGAGTACTGCCAGCCCGCGACCTCGCCGGCATGGCCGACCAGCCACACGTAACGCGGAACTTCCGGCGGTTCGAGCCGGGGTGGAGTGGGCCAGTCCAGCGATACGCTGTCGTAGGCCGCCGCCTCCAGCCGCGTATAGATCCCGTAATAGACCTCGTAGGGCACGGGGCGCAGTACGTAGCCGCCGCCCAGATCGGTGTCCTCGCCCTGGCCCCCGGGCATCGGAATGGAAGGAACCGGCGTTCGCTCGGCTGGAGGTGTGGGGGGCAGCCCCAGCCGCCGCGCCGTGTCGCCGTGCGGCGCCCGGAACCCGCTGCGGACATGCATGGCGTCGTGGTACACCGGGTCCAGGCTCAGGGTCAGTGACACATTCAGGCCACCCTCGTACAGGTTGAGGCCCTGCAGGCAAAAGCCCGCCCGCAGCTTGGGAATCAGGACGCGGTTGTTGGTGGCGCGGTGGTGGCTCTGGACCAGCGTATAGCCCGCCGCGCGGAAGGCCGCGAGCAGATGCGGCAGCAGCCGGGTGTACAGGCCGCGTCCCTGGTGCTCCGGCAGCACGCCGCTGTCGGCCATGTACACCGTGCGCTCGTCGCGCTGGTGGGCGTGGCTCCAGCCGATCAGTTCGTCTCCCGCGAAGAGGCCCCAGGAGCAGCTTTCTCCCAGGGGGGGCGGGGGTTTGTGGGGCGGATCAAAGGCGTAACCCCAGCCGCCGCCGAAGATGCGCCCCTCCAGCCGGGCGCACGCCTCGCGGTACTGGTCCAGGGAAAGGCGCCGGGCCGTGAAGCCGCCGCCCAGGTCAATTACCGTCCGGTCCACACCGTCCCCGCCGGTTGCTGCTGGGTCACGCAGTGAAACGAGCCGCCGCCCTCGATGATCGCGCGGCTGTTCAGGCCGATGACCTCGCGGCCCGGAAACAGCGGCGTGAGCACCTCCAGGGCGCGGGCGTCGTTGGGGTCGCCGTACTGCGGCACGGCCACGAAACCGTTGCCGATGTAGAAGTTGGCGTAGGTGGGGGGCAGGCGGCCCTCGGCGCCCTCCAGCCGCCGGACAGGCAGCGGCAGCTCCACGATGCGGAACGGCTGACCGTCAAGGTCCGTCATCCCGCGCAGCGCCGCAAGGTTGGCCGCCATCACCGCGTGGTTGGGATCGCTGGGATCCTCGTCCACGCTGGTCACGATGGTGCGCTCGTCGGTAAAGCGGGTGATGGTGTCGATGTGGCCGTCGGTGTGGTCGTTTTCCAGCCCCGCGCCCAGCCACAGCAGCCGGTCTATGCCCAGGTAGGCGCGCAGCCAGTCGGCATACTGCTCCGCGCTCAGGCCCAGGTTGCGGGTGTCGGTCAGCAGGCACGAGCGGGTGGTCAGGGCCACGCCAGCCCCGTTCAGTTCCAGCGCGCCGCCCTCCAGCACCACCGGCAGGTCCCAGTGCGCGGCATCCAGCGTGCGGGCCACGTATTCGGGCACCTGGTCATCCTCGTGCCACTCGAACTTGCCGCCCCAGGCATTGAAGCGCCAGTTGATCAGCGAGACCTCGGAGCCGCGCGTCACGAACAGCGGGCCGTTGTCCCGAATCCACACGTCATTGAGGGGCACGTCGTGGGAGGTCACGTCCGCCCCGCTCAGGCGCTCGGCCGCGTCCTGACGGCTCTCGGCGTCGCGGACGAGCAGCTGCACCGGCTCGAAGCGGGCGATGGTGCGCACCAGCGCGGCGAACTCGGTGCGCACCGCTTCCAGGTGGCCGAACCACAGGTCGTTGTCGGCCGGCCAGCTCAGCCACGTTGCGGCGTGCGGGGCCCATTCGGGGGGCATGACGAAGCCCAGGGCCTGCGGGGTCGGATCGGTGGGGGAGAAGTGCTGCATGTTCCGCATTACAGCACCTCGGCCACCCCGGCGGCCGTCAGCGGAGCACGGTCAGCCCGCGGGGGACGGTCAGCGCTTTACCGTGAAGGTCAGGCGCGGTGGCCTGCGGTCCTCCTGCGGCCCGGTGGCAGCGCTCAGGCGCAGCGCTCCGGCAGCGGTCTGAACGGTGGGGCCCGGCAGCAGCACGGTGTACAGCCGCGCTGAGCTGCCGCGCACCACGAAGATCCTGGCGGCCACGTTTCCCGCCACGATGCACTGGGCGCGGGGGGGGCAGCGGCTGTCATTGACCCGCAGCAGGGTCACCCGGGTGTCGCCGACCAGCGCGCTTTGACCGGCCTGCAGCGTGAGTGTGGCGGCGCTGGCACCGGAAGCGCTGGCACCGGAACAAACGAGCAGGCCCAGCCCGAGCACGGCCCGGCGCAGGAAGCGGGTCACGGCCCCAGGGGGGCGCGGCGCGGTACAGGACAACAGAGACATGGGCCCACTGTGCGCCCTGTTCCTGACCATCATCTGAGGTGTCCGCGGGCGGCCCAGGCAGGGCGGCAACCGAAAACGTGCTGCCGGGCCTCAGCCCAGCAGGGCGGGCAGGTCATCCGCGTTCGCCAGGGCCCGGAACTGCGCAGCCTTGTCGGGCAGGCCCATGCGGTCGTAACAGGTGGCGAGTTTTAAGGCGAAGAACTCCACCGCGCGGCAGTCCTCGCGGCACTCGGCGGCTTCCAGGCAGGCACGGTAGTTCTGGACGGCCAGGTGGTATTGCGCCGTCTGCGCGGCCTGCTCGGCTCGGCAGTGGCTCATGCGCAGAGACACGATGTCGCTCTCTACCCGGCTCATGGCAGTCATAAACAGCAGTTTAAGCAGATCGCCGAGCACATGAATGAAAGGTGAAGCAGGATTGACGACACCAAATGTGCGTGCCTGACGTTATTTTTCGGCTGGAGACTAAATGTTCTGGGTTCATTTTTACGGCGCTTTAAACGTTGGGAGCGCGCTCGCTTCCGGGCGGCCTCCTGACCGGAGGAGCCGTGTGGTCGCCGGACCCTGGTGTTGGCCGAAAGGTGTTGGGTAGGGGGGCTGGAGACCGCTGAAAGGCTGGCTGAGGCTTTTTAGGCGACCACGGCCATCCCCGCAGCCCGCCCACCCCACAGTCCAGCCGCTCCTCGGTTCAGCTATGCGGTCACACGGGACGCGCCCGCACGCTCAGCGCGGGCAGGTTCACGTCCACCAGCCGCACCCGCAGCGCCGTGCCGACCGGGGCGGGTGTGTTGAGGGCCAGGTCATAGGCCAGGTCGGGCAGCAGCAGCGTGGCGCTCTGGCCGCGGCGGTCCACCACCACTGCGTCCCACTCGCGTTCCGGCTGGGCGGCGATAAAGCGCAGCGTGTGGTGGCGCCGGCTGAGTCTCTCGGCCTGGCGGGTGGCGTCGGCGTTCAGGCCCGCCTGGGCAATGTGGGCCGCCACCGTCTTGCCGCTCATGGGTTCGGTGCCGTCCAGATGGGCGCGCAGCTGCTGGTGCACCACCAGGTCCAGGTAGCGGCGCATGGGGCTGGTGGCCTGGGCGTACAGGTCCAGTCCCATGCCCCCGTGCGGCCCCGGCGACGGTTGAAAACGGGTGCGCGCCAGCGTCTTGCGTCGGGCCCACTGGGCCCCCAGACCGTCGCCGCGCACCTCGCGGGTGGGGGCGTCCTGGGTGGCGAAGGGCAACGGAATGTCGTGGTCGTCGGCGTAGATGGCGGCGGCCCAGCCCGCGAGCGTCATGCACTCCTGCACCACCTGTCTCATCTCGGGGCGGGGCAGCGGCGTGACCTCAGCGCCGTTCTCGTCGGCCCGCACGCGCACCTCCGGCAGGTCAATGCTCAGTGCGCCCTCGGCCTCGCGCAACTCCCGGCTGGCGCGCGCCAGCGTAGCGAGCGTCACGAAGGGTTCCTCGCCCGCTTCCAGCTGTTCCTGGGCCTGACCATAGGTCAGCCGCTGCACCCGCACCTGCGTCAGCGCCACGTCCACCGCATCGGCGTTGCCGTCCGTGTCCAGGTCCAGCGAGATGGACAGCGCGGGCATGGTTTCGTGCAGGCCCAGCCCGGTCTTCTCGATCAGGGCGTCGGGCAGCATGCCTACCGTGCGGTCCGGCAGGTACAGCGTGGCGCCTCGGGCGCGTGCCTCCAGATCCAGCGGGCTGTCCGGGGATACCAGCGCCGCCACGTCCGCCACATGGACCCACAGCCGCGTCAGGCCGCCGGGCAGGGCCTCGATGCCCACCGCGTCGTCCGGGTCGCGGTTGCCCTCGTCGTCGATGGCGTAGGCCGTCAGGTGCGTCAGGTCCAGCCGGGGTTCCCCGGCAAAATCGGGCACGTCCAGCGTCACCGGGTCCAGCGCCGCGCCCAGCCGGTCGGCATACGGGGTCCGGGCCTCGGACCACAGGCCCAGCCGCAGCAGCAGGGTATGGGCTGCCTCGGGTGTTTCTGACAGGCCCAGTTCACGCAGGGTCCGGCTTTTCTGGGCCTTGCCGCGCGCCAGCAGCTCGATCTCGGTGCGCCCGGCGGGCGTCAGTTCGGGAAGGGTCATGGCCCAGAGAATACGGGGCGCCGGCAACTGGCCGGAGCACACCACAGAATCCTACCGAATAGAAAGTCTGGTTTTAGAGACAGTGTGTGAAAACCTGAAATAGCAATCTTAAGCGCGCTGCAGACGGCTCGGCTGCTCAGGGCTTCCAAAGAATCTAATATCTAACTTGACATTATGGAATATCTATGTTTCTATTCTTCTCAAGGAGACGGATATGAATGAACAGCAACCGCCAGAAGATTTCCGTTCGCAGGTACAGCGTCTGGTCGCCGAGGGCAAACTCACCGCCGAGGAGGCCGCCGGTCTGCTGGAGCCCACGCAGCACAGCGCGGAGCCCGAGGCGTTCATGCCCCTGCCCCCAGGGGAACAGCCGGACGCAACGCCGCCCGATCTGGACCTCGTGGTCAGCGGCTACTCGCTGAATGTCGTGCATGATTCGTCGGTCCAGGGGCCGCAGCTCAGCGCCAACACCGAAGGCGCGGTCACGCTGAACGCCACCGGGCAGGGCTGGCGGGTGGCGCGGTCCAGCGACCAGGGGGGGAACTGGACCCACTGGAACAATGTGAAGGCCATCCTGTCTGTTCCGTTTGCGCCCCGGCATGTGCGTGCCCGGGTAGACGGCGGTAACCTCACCCTGCCCGACCTGAGCGGCGAGATGCAGGCGGACGTGAACGGCGGCAACATCCGCATGGGCCGCGCCGCGGGCTTGAAGGCGGACGTGAACGGTGGCAATCTGACCGCTGCGGAGATGAATGGCCCGACGCACCTCAGTGTCAACGGGGGTAACCTCACGCTGACCGGCGCACAGACCCTCAACGCCAGCGTGAACGGCGGCAACCTCAAGTGGGCCGGGGTGCTGTCGGGCGGGGACCACCGCGTGGAGGTCAACGCCGGCAACGCCACCCTGCACCTGCTGCCGGGCAGCGGCCTGCGCGTGAACGCGGACGTGACCATGGGCGCGTTCAAGGCCGACTTCCCGACCAGCCAGAGCGGCGGCTTCATGTCCACCCGTCACGCCGGACAGTTCGGCGACGGCTCGGCCACCCTGTCGTGCAAGGTGGCGCTGGGTCAGATCAAGCTGGTGACCTCATGAAAGAAAAGGTCAAACGCATCCTCGAACTGGTGCGGGCGGGCCGCCTGAGTCTGGAAGACGCCGGACCGCTGCTCGCCGCCCTGAGCACCCGGCTGGCCCTCTCGGCCAGCGACCGCGAACTGATCGCCTCATTGCTTGCCCGCGAGGAGCTGGATACCGGGCAGGTGGCCGAACACCTGCTGCTGCTGCGCGGCGTGTCCGCGGGAACTGTCCCGCCATCGCCCCCGCTGCCCCGCCGTCCCCAGGTCATCATCGGGGGCCACCGGGTCCGCGGTCTGGACGACCTGATGGACCGGGTCACGGGCGGCCTCGACGAGGTCGTGGAGCGCATCTCCGATGGCTTTGGCGGCTCTCCGGCGGCCTCCGGCGGCCCGGCACACGCCGGCGCTCCCCGGCACTCCTCCGCCCGCATCCTGCGCATTCAGGTGGAGTCCGCCGAGGGCGACGAGTACAGCGCCAACCTGCCGGTGAGCCTCGCGCCGCACCTGCACAAGCTGATTCCGCCGCACGGCATCCGGGCGCTGGAAAGTGCTGGCTTCAGCCTGGACACCCTGCAACTGCTCATCGGGGCCGATCCACCCCCCGGCGAGCTGATCAACGCCGAGGACAGCGAGGGCAACGAGGTCCACATCTCGCTGAAGTGAGGCGGGTGGGGAAGGATGGGGGGGGGTTCTCCGTCCTTCCCTTACCTGTGGTGGCCGGCCCTCCTTTTCTCCCCCTACAGTGAGGCCCATGCGTCCCCTGCCCCTGCCCTTTCCCGACGAAACCGAAGCGCCGCACGTCACCGAACTCCGCTTTCCGACCAGTGGCGTGACCGTGCGCGGCAGCTTTGAACTCAACGAGTTCGCCACCCTCACCCCCGAGAACCTGGAATTCCTGCGGCTGTACATCCGGGTGCGCGGCAACCTCAAGGAGGTCGAGCGGGTGCTGGGCGTCAGCTACCCCACCGTGCGCGCCCGCTTCGATACGCTGCTGCGCGCCATCGGCTACGAACCCGAACTCGCCGACCCGCAGGCCGAGATCCTGAGCAGCCTGGAACGCGGCGAGATCACCCCCGACGAGGCCGCGCGCAAGCTGCGGCGCTGAGCGGCTCCACCCCCAACCCGCACCGCTCGGCACAGAAGGCTCAGGCCCGCCCGCAGAGGCAAACGCGGTCGGCTTTCCCCTCCTGCCGGGCCAGCGGCGCCGCATGCGGACCGGCGGACAGAGATGGATGTGCATATGAAAACGCCGCCCCGGAAGGCGGCGCAGACCTGCGAGTGGGCGCGCTCAGTTGCCCTGATCGATGTACTGCTGCAGGGCCTCGAGCCGCACGATGATGGGCGTGCGCGCCCGCACGATGGCTCCGTCCTGCTTGAGCTTGCCCAGCGAGTGGCTCACCGTTTCGCGGGTGGCCCCCACCATGCGGGCGATGTCTTCCTGGTTGAGCTTCAGGTTCAGCTCGATGCCCTGGCTGTGTGGCCGGCCAAATTCGCGCGCCAGCCGGTACAGCAGGCTGGCCACACGTTCGGGGGCGCTGTACGCGCTGACCGTGGCACTCCAGGCCTGGGCCTCGAACAGCCGGGCGGCCATCAGGCGGATCAGTTTCATGGCCAGCTCGGGCTTGCTGTTCAGCAGTTTCTGCAGTTCGCTGCGCGGCAGCACGATCAGCGTGGTGCGCTCCAGCGCCTCGGCCTGGGTGGGGCGGCGTTCCTCGGGCTGCAACAGCAGCTCGCCGAAGGTGTCGTGCTGCCCGATCACGCTGAGGATGGCCTCCTTGCCGTTGGGAAACAGCTTGCTGATCTTGACCAGACCGCTGCGCACGAAATACAGCGCGTCGGCGGGGTCATCCATCCGGAAGATCACCTCCCCCGGACCGTAGGAGCGGTAGGGTGTGGAGACCGCCACCCGTTCCAGCTCGGCAAGTTCCAGGTCGGCAAACAGCTCCGTGCGTTTGAGATGCCAGACCAGGCTTGGATAATTCATGATCTTTAGCAGGATACTCGAAAAGAACAGTGTCATACACAACTGTCCCTTGACGGGAAGAATTTCTGCGTCGTGGACCCTGTGCTGGCCGCAGGCGTTCTGTCCCCCTGCCTCGTTCCGGATGGACCGCGCAAACGGAATGGGGATGACATCCCCGGCCAA
The DNA here is from genome assembly GCF_014647075.1 of Deinococcus aerophilus. Classification (NCBI taxonomy): domain Bacteria; kingdom Thermotogati; phylum Deinococcota; class Deinococci; order Deinococcales; family Deinococcaceae; genus Deinococcus; species Deinococcus aerophilus. The sequence continues at coordinate 21,135 of NZ_BMOM01000012.1, forward strand.
AAGTTTTATACTCGGTTCAAGACTGTGCCGATCAACCGCCCGATCCAGGGAACGGTGACCGTGTGCGCTGCGCCGGGTATCGTCCCTCAGGGGCGTGATCCCCACGCCAAGGAGGAGAAACCCATGCCCAGCTACAAAGCCCCCCTGCGCGACATCAAGTTCCTGATGAACGAGCTGCTCGACGCCCCCGCCGAACTCGGCAAGATTCCGTACTACACCGGCAACGAGACTGCCGACGCCGACCTGATGGGTCAGGTGCTCGACGAGGCCGCCCGCTTTGTGGAAACCGAACTGGTTCCCCTGAATGCCGTGGGGGACCGGGAAGGCTGCGTTCGTCACGATGACGGCGAGGTGACCACCCCCACCGGTTTCAAGGCCGCGTACAAGAAGTACCGTGAGGCCGGCTGGACGGCCCTGGACGCCGACCCCAACTACGGTGGTCAGGGCATGCCGCACCTCGTGAGCAACGTGCTCGTCGAGCTGCTGAACAGCGCCAACGTGGCCTGGAGCATGTACCCCGGCCTGTCGCACGGAGCGTACAGCGCCCTGCACGCCGTGGGCAGCGACGAACTCAAGGACCTGTACCTGCCCAAGCTCGTCTCGGGCGAGTGGACCGGCACCATGTGCCTGACCGAGCCGCACGCGGGCACCGACCTGGGCATCATCCGCACCAAGGCCAAGGACAACGGCGACGGCACCTACGCGGTCAGCGGCACCAAGATCTTTATCAGTGCCGGCGAACACGACATGGCCGAGAACATCGTTCACCTCGTGCTGGCCCGCCTGGAAGGCAGCCCCGAAGGTACCAAGGGCATCTCACTGTTCCTGGTGCCCAAGTACCTGCCTACCGCCGACGGCAAACCCGGCGAGCGCAACGGCGTGGTCTGCGGCAGCCTGGAACACAAGATGGGCATCAACGGCAACGCCACCGCCCTGCTGAACTTTGACGGCGCCACCGGCTATCTGGTGGGCGAGGTCAACAAGGGCATGAACCACATGTTCATCATGATGAACGCGGCCCGGCTGGGCACCGGCCTGCAGGGTCTGGGCCTGGGCGAGGTGGCCTACCAGAACGCGCTGGCGTATGCCAAGGACCGCCTGCAGATGCGCCACACCCCGCGCGTGAACCCCAGCGAGAGCGCCGATCCCATCATCGTCCATCCCGACGTGCGCCGCATGCTGCTGACCGGCAAGGCCTACACTGAGGCGGGCCGCGCCATGGCGATGTGGCTCGCCCTGAGCATCGATATCGAGCATCACCACCCCGACGAAGCCAAGCGTAAGGAGGCGGGCGATCTGGTCGCTCTGCTGACCCCCATCGCCAAGGCCTTCATGACCGACAACGGCTTCAACATCGCTGTGCAGAGCCAGCAGGTCTTTGGCGGCCACGGGTACATCAAGGAATGGGGCATGGAGCAGTTCGTCCGTGACGCCCGCATTAGCCAGATCTATGAGGGAACCAACGGCATCCAGTCGCTGGACCTGCTGGGCCGCAAGGTCCTGATGGACGGCGGCAAGAAGCTGCAGAAGCTGGCCGCTACCCTGCAGGAGTTCGTCGAGGAACACGAGGGCGACGAGCACATCGGCGAGTACGTCACGCAGCTGGGCAAGGCCGCGCAGCAGCTGGGCAGCCTGACCATGGTGATTGGGCAGAAGGCCATGAACGGCGAGGGCGGTGCCGATGAGGTCAACGCCGCCGCGGTCGACTACCTGCGCTTCTTCGGCCACGTGGTCTACGGCTACCTGTGGGCCCGGATGGCGAAGGTCGCCCAGGACAAGATTGACGCTGGCCAGGACAAGGACGGTTTCTACCTGGGCAAGGTGCAGACCGCCCGGTTCTACTTCACGAAACTGTTCCCCGAGATCAAGACGCTGGCCGCCACCATCAAGGCGGGCAACGGGCCGCTGGCCGTGGACGACCGCGTGTTCGGACTGGAACAGCCGCTTGTAACGGCCTGATTCCTTCCTGAGCAGGAAGCGCCCGCGTCGGTTGATGTGGGCGCTTTTCCTTGCGTGGGCGTGCGGCGAATGGCATCCCGGCCACCTTTACACCTCAGTTGCGGATCATGAAGGCCCGCGAGGATGGAGCTATATGGCCCGCCGCCTTCTTTTCGTGCTCACCTTTGGCCTGCTGGGCGCGGCGGCGGCCCTGCCTGCGCAGACCAGCATTGCCGGCATCCAGCATGAGTACCAGCGCCTCAACAACTGCGGCCCGGTGACGGTGGGCATGGCCCTGAGCCGCTGGGGCGGCACGCTGAACCAGTACGACATCGCCCCGAAGCTCAAGGCGAACGGGGGAGACGTGAACGTGTCGCCCGAGGAACTCGCCGCCTTTGCCCGCGCGCAGGGCATGGCGGTGCACCTGGGCCGGGGCGGCAGCCCGCTGATGCTGCGCCGCCTGCTCGCCGCCGGCTTTCCGGTGATCGTGGAGACGTGGTTCGTGACCCACGACAGCGGCGGCATGGGCCACTACCGCCTGCTCACCGGCTATGACGATGCCAAGCAGCAGTTCTCGGCCCTCGACTCGTACCTGGGGCCACTGAGCTTTTCCTACGACAAGCTGGATGAGCTGTGGCGCTCGTTCGGGCGCACCTTCGTGGTGATGGCACCGGGGAAACGCGGAGCCGAGATGAACGACCTGCTGGGCTACCACGCCGATCCGCGCATGGCCAGGCGGGCGGCGCTGCGGGTGACCCTGGTCGAGGCCAGGCAGCGCGCAGACGCCGTGGCATGGCACAACGTGGGGCAGGCCAAGCTGGCTCTGGGGGATTCGCGCGGAGCGGTGCGGGCCTTCGATGCGGCCTTTGCTGCAAACCCCGACCCCGCGCTGGACCCCACCCGACCGGCGCGCGTGACCGGTGGCCTGCCGTGGCGCACGCTGTGGTATTCCTTCGGGGCGCTGGAGGCCTACACCCGCAACGCGCGCTACGCGGACGTGCTGCGCCTGACTGCCGCGGTGCTGCGCGACGCTCCGGCGCACGAGGAGATGTACTACTGGCGGGGCCGGGCGCTGGCCGGGCTGGGGAAGTCCGCCCAGGCGCAGGCGGCCTACCGCGAGGCGCTGCGGCTGCGTCCGGGCTACGCGGCGGCGCGGGCGGCCCTGGATCAGCTGTAAGGCCCTCCTGCCGGGTCGGTATCATGGCCTCCAGTGTGACCGGCCCGCTTTCAGTGGGCGACGGCCCGCGCTGAAAGCCGTGCCTGCGGGGCGCGGGACTCAATGAACGGCCCCGTCCTCCTCAGCCGCCGTCAGCTTGGACGTGTTAGCACTACAGGCGATGAGATGGTTTCATGCCCTGCCCCTCGCTCTGCTGATCTCTCCGGCCTGGGCCGCGCCCGCTGGGGGTGATCTGGACCGGGCTGCGCTGCGCGTGGCCGGAGTGCTGGATGGGGTGGTGCGCAACTGTCCGGACAACTTCGCGCAGATCGGCACCTCTCAGAAAAAGTGTGTCGGGGTGGGCATCACGGTGGAGGCGTCGCGCGTCAAGCTGGGCGCGGCGCTGGGAGCTGACCTGTTCGGCGTGTGGCGCAGCCGGGACGAGCAGCGCAGCGTGTTCAACTGGCTGCGGGTGGGGCAGGACCACGTGTTTGTGCGGCTGCAGCCCGATCCGGAGGGCCGCGCCCAGACGCTGGTGTACCTGGACGTGCCCCCCGCCGCGCCCCCGGCCCCGGCTGCGCCAGCCACCTCCGGCACCGGAGCCACCCAGATCGGCATCGTGGTGCTGACGCCGGTTCAGCCGGTGGGCCCATCCATCATCCAGGCCATGCCGGGGGGGACTCCGCAACCCGCCGACACAGCTGTTGCGCCGGCCTCGGCCACTCTCCCCATGTCCCCGGACGCCGCCCCGCCGGACGGTGTTCCGGCACCGGACCATCTGGCCCCGGTGCCGTTCAGCCGCACGCTGCAGCTTCAGGACCGGCGGCTGAACGGCCCGGATGTGCTCGCGGTGCAAAACCGGCTGATCGCCCTGATGAGGCCGCTGCGGGTGGGGCAGGGCGACGGCTGGTACGGACCGGTCACGGCCACGACGGTCCGGGTCTTTCAGCGGGCCAATGGCCTGAACCCGACCGGTGAAGTCGACCGCCCGACCTGGGACCGCCTGTTTTCCGGGGAGGCCACGCCGTTCGACGCCCCGGTGCTGCCCTGACCCCGGGTGGGCGGCGGTGTGGCCCCGGCGGGCATGAGAGCCGCAACCGCCCGCCGCCGCCATACTGGACCCAACACGGCGAGCCCCCCCTGGACGGCCTTTTCCCAGGGACGTCTGACCCTTCCTCTGATTTATGAGAGGTGTGGCACCCTCAAGAAACGAAGTTTAATGAGCTCCAGCGCGGCTTTCTCACCTTCTAGGCTGAATAGTGGGGGATGTCATGAAGCAGAATGTCATTTTCTTCTCATCTGCCCTGCTTCTGGGGGCCCTCGGTTCCGGGCAGGCGCAGACCGGGCCGCAGGTCAGTGACCCCTTTCAAAGGGGGGCTCCCACCCAGGCCGCGCCGGTGCTGCGCGGCCCCGCCGGTACCCCCGCCGCCAGCGCGCCCGCCGCGCCGTTGCAGCTTACCGGCGTTCAGAACGCCACCTTCGGCCCGCCGCGCTCGAGCAGTGACGGTTCCACGACCCGGATCGTGTTTGACCTGATGCCGGGCGTGAGCTACACCCTGACCCCCACCTTTACCGGCCTGCGCCTGGACGTGCAGGGCGCGCGCGTGCTGCCCGCCGTGACCGGCAAGCTGGGCAGCAGCGTGAATGAGTACCGCGCCGGGGGCGGTCAGGCCACCCTGATCACCCCCTTTCCGCTGTCGCTGACCGGGGGATGGAAGGCCATGGAGGCCACCCTGGAGCGCGGCACCCGGGTCCTGATCCTGGATTTCGGCGCCACCCTGAATGGCGGCGCCAGCGCGGCGCTCTCGGGGCGGGTCCGGGCGAGCGCTCCGGTCACCTCGGCGGGGGCACAGACGGCGCTGAGTGCTCCGCTGAACACGGCGGGTGTGGGCACCGCTGCCCGAGATACGGCGGCGCGGGGAAGCACCGAGTCGGCGGCCAGCCTCAACCTGCCGCCCGGGGACGCGGTCGCGCCCTCACCCGGCGGGGCCCTTCCCCCCGCACCCGCCCTGCCCGGCGCGGATTCCGAGATTCCCAGCGCCCTGGCTGGCCGCGTGCCGGGCACGTCCCGCGGCGCTCCGCTGACCCCGCCGCGCATCGGCCGGAACCCGGGGCAGACGCGGGTGGTGCTGGACCTGCCGCCCGGTACCTCCTACCGCATCGTGCCGGGCAGCATCGGTCTGCGCGTGGAGCTCAGCGGCGTCAACATGGCGGCGCAGGACCTGCAGGACATCAGCCCGGAGTTGCGGGCGTGGCGGGCCGAACCCGGCCCTGACGGCGTGGTGTTCACGCTGCTGACGGCCACCCCCACCACCGAGCGCAGCGGCTGGCGGGCGCAGCTGTTGCCGCCCTCCAGCGGCGACCTGTCGCGCCTGGCCATCGATCTGTCGCCCGCGCTGGCCGACCTGACGCCGCTGTCGGCTCAGGAAAAGCTGCTGGCCGCCGTGCCCCCCATTCCGGCGGCGCGCGGCACGGCGATTCTGGCCCTGAGCGCCAGCTACGTGCGCCCGCGCGTGGTGATTGACCCGGGCCACGGCGGCAAGGACCCCGGCGCAGTGGGGGCGGTGATCGAGAAGGAAACGGTGCTGGACGTGGCGCAGCGCGTGGCGACCCTGCTGGGCGCCGCCGGGGTGGACGTGGTCCTGACCCGCGACAGCGACCGCGACCTGAATCCGGTCAAGGACACCGACCTGACCATGCGCGCCCGCATGGGCACGCCCGGCACGCAGCTGTTCGTGAGCATTCACGTCAATGCCATGGACGCGGTGAGTGCCCTGCGCGGCTACGGCGTCGAGACGTGGTGGAATCCCAACCATCCGCTGTCGAGCAACCTCGCAGCGGTGCTGCAAAAGAACGTGGTTGCGACGACCGGCGCGTACTCGCAGGGCCTCAAGACCGGCCGTTCGCTGGCGGTGCTGCGCAACAGCCGTATTCCCGCCGCCCTGATCGAGATCGGCTTTACCAGCCATCCCGTGGACGGCATCAACCTGCAGGACACCAACTACCGCGACCGTGTGGCGCTGGGCATCGCGCAGGGCATCCGCGAGGCGCTGGTCACGGGCATTGTCGACGGCGGCGCGGTGGGGGGTGCGGGCAAGTAGTGGAGGGCGGCGAGGCCGGATTCCGGACGCGGGTGCTCGCGCTGGTGGCCCGCATTCCCCCGGGCCGGGTGATGACCTACGGGCAGCTGGCCATGCTGGCCGGTTCTCCCGGGGCGGCGCGGCAGGCCGGCTTTGTGCTGGGCAGTCTGGCAGGCAGCGACGAGTTGCCGTGGCAGCGGGTCATCAACGCCCAGGGCCGGGTCAGCACCCACAAGCTGGGGTTTGGAGACCTGCAGGAACGTCTACTGACCGCCGAGGGCGTGGTCTTTGATGCCTCGGGCCGCTGCGACCTGGGAACGCGGCAGTGGTGGCCCGAAGAAGAGGGGCCATCCACCCCGCCGGAACCTCTGCTGTTCTGAGTCCGCCCGCTCAGAACTTTTGCCGGGCCTCCCCGCACAGCAGGCTAAAGACTTCCGGTGCAGAACGTCCCGAGCCCGGCGGCGTATGCTGTGCAGCATGAACAGAACGCGACACAACCCCTGGGTGGAGGGCAGCCTGGCCTCCTGGATGGCGGGCGTCACCCTGGGTGTGATCCTGGGCATTGCCCTGCTGATTGTCACCCCCCGTCTGATGGGCGGCAGTGGGTCCACGGCGGAGGCCCCCACCGCACAGGAGCAGGCCACCGACTCGGCTCCCTCGGGCAGCGCTGAAACGGCCCCCGCCGCCTCAGAGGGTACGCCTGAAACCGCCACCACCAATGCTCCCACCGACCAGACGCCCGCTGCCGAACAGACCAGCAGCGGCGAACTGCCCGCCGCCCAGTCGCCCGCCGTGGCGGACACGACCACCGGCAATCCCCCCCAGCAGGACCCCAACGCGGTGGCCGAACCCGTGGCCGCAGGCGGCACCGGGGACGCCGCTCCCACGCCCAACGCGGCGGCGGGCAATGCCGAGGCGGGTGCTACGGTGTTCACGAGCAACTGTGCGGGCTGTCACGGCGCGCAGGGGGGCGGCGGCATCGGGCCCTCCCTGGTCACCGATGAGGGCCCGAAGGCCTGGACCCTGGCACAGTTCACCACCGTGCTGCGCGAGGGTGTGCTGCCCGGGGGCCGCGAACTCAGCGCCGTGATGCCCCGCTTCAGCGACGCCCAGCTCAGCGACACGCAGGTCGCCGATCTGCTCGCCCACATCCAGACCCTGAACTGAGCTTCCGGCTGAAGGCGCCGCCCGCAGGTTCCGGGGCGGCGTTTTTGTGGACCGGGTCTGGATGTCCTGCGCCTCAGGGTGCACAATCGGGCATGACCGCCAGCCGCGACCAGTTCAACGCCCACGCCGACCGGTATGCGGCCAGCGAGGTCCACCGCCACGGCCCCAGCCTGCCCGTCCTGCTGGACTTTGCGGCCCCCATCCCACAGGACCGTGCGCTGGACGTGGCTACCGGCACCGGCAACACGGCGCTGGCCCTCGCGCCGCAGGTGGGGGAGGTCGTGGGGCTGGATCTCGCGGAGGGCATGCTCGCCCATGCCCGCACCCGAGCCGAGGCGGAGGGACACGCCCACGCCACGTTTCAGCAGGGCAGCGCGGAGGCCATGCCGTTTGCCGACGCCTCGTTCACGCTGGTCACGTCGCGCCACGCGCCGCATCACTTTCTGAACCTCGACCGTTTTCTGGGCGAGGCCTTCCGGGTGCTGAAACCCGGCGGCCGGCTGGTGGTCGCCGACCAGATCAGTTCCACGCCCGAGCTGCAACCCTGGCTGGACCACTATCAGACCCTGCGCGACCCCAGCCACCACGCCCAGCGGACGGCGGCGGCGTGGCGCACGCTGGCAGAGGTGGCCGGCTTTCGCTGGACCCAGGAGACCACCGTGCCGTACCGCCTGGAGTTCGGGTGGTGGACCGCGCAGTCGGGCTGCACCCCCCAGACGGTGGCGCAGCTGCGTGAACACGCGGCGGTTCTGGGGCAGGGGCAACGGGAGGCGGCCGGACTGCATTACGACAGTTCAGGAACGCTGGTCGCCCACACCGAAACCATGCTCGTTGTGCGCCTGGAGCGGCCCTAGAGCTTGTCTCCCACGTGAATCGCCGCGATGCCGAAGGTGAGCAGGCGGTGGCGGGTCCGGAACCCGGTGGCGCGCATCAGGTCGGCCAGCCGTTCGGGCGGGGGAAAGGCCAGAACACTTTCGGGCAGGTAGGTGTACGCGCCCGCGTTGCCGCTGATCAGCCCACCAACGCGCGGCAGCACGTGCTGAAAGTAGAAGCGGAACACGCTGCCGAACAGCCCGGCGCGCGGCGGTGGAAACTCCAGAATCACGGCCCGTCCGCCGGGGGCCAGAACCCGCCAGAACTCCGCGAGCCCGCGTTCGTAGTCCGCGAAGTTGCGAAAGCCGAAGGCACAGGTCACGCTGTCGAAACTGCCGTCCGGGTAGGGAAGGTTCAGGGCGTCGCCCTCCTCCAGCCGGATGTCGAGGTGCCGGGCCGCCGCCTTCTCACGCCCGATGCGCAGCATCTGCGGCACGAAATCGCTGCCGACCACCTCGGCCCCCGGCGCACGGGCCTTGAGTTCCAGCGCAAAATCTGCCGTGCCGGTCGCCACGTCCAGCACCCGTGCAGGGTTAAACGCCAGGGCCTCATCGGCAGCTTCACGCCGCCAGCCCCGGTCCACCCCCAGGCTGAGGACGCGGTTGAGCAGGTCGTAGCGCGGAGCGATGTCGGCGAACATGGCCTGCACGTCCCTGCCCTTGTCCTGCTTGTCGCCCACGGAGGGTTTTTTCGGCGCAGCGGTCATGGAGCCGATGATAGCCGGGCGGGGCCGGGACACGCGGGAACCCGGACCCGCCGGTCCCCGCGTCACACCCTTCGTCTGCGGACGGCACCCTACCGCCCACCGGCGCAGATCAGACTCCGGCCACCTTCAGCCGCTTGCCCACCTTCTCGTAGGCCGCCAGGGCCTGATCCAGGTCGTCGCGGGTGTGCTCGGCGGTCACGATGTTGCGGATGCGGGCCGAGCCGCGCGGTACGGTGGGAAAGCCCAGCCCGACGGCAAAGACGCCCTCCTCGAACAGCATCCGGCTCGCCTCGAAGGCAGCCTCGGCCTCGCCGAAGACGACCGGCGTGATGGGCGTGACGCTGCCCATGGTGTCGAAGCCCAGCCGCGCCAGCTCGGCCTTGAAGTAGTGTGTGTTGTCCCACAGCCGGCGCATCAGCGAGGGGTCGCGCTGCACTTCCTCCAGCGCGGCGACCAGTCCGCCCACCACCGCCGGGGGCTGCGCGGTCGAGAACAGGTAGGGGCGGGCGCGGTTGATCAGCAGTTCCTTGAGGTCGGCGTGCCCGGCGGCGTAGCCACCCACCCCGCCCCACGCCTTGCTCAGGGTGCCCACCTGAATCACGTCATCGGCGTGTTCGAAGCCGAAATGATGCACCGTGCCGCGCCCGGCCTCGCCCATCACCCCGCTGCCGTGCGCGTCGTCCACATAGGTCACGGCGCCGTAGCGGCGGGCCACCTCGATGAGCTTGTCCAGCGGAGCCACGTCGCCGTCCATGCTGAACACGCCGTCGGTAACGACCAGCTTCAGGCCGTCCGTCTCGTTCTCGCGCAGCACCCGCTCCAGATCGGCGGGGTCGGCGTGCTTGTAGATCTTCTTGGTCGCCTTGGTGAGGCGCAGACCGTCGATGATGCTCGCGTGGTTCAGCTCGTCGCTGACCACCAGGTCGCCTTCTTGCAGCAGGGCACCCAGCACGCCCTGGTTGGTGGTAAAGCCGCTGTGCAGCACCAGCGCGCTGCCGGTGTGTTTGAACTCGGCGAGCTGCGTTTCGAGTTCCTCGTGAATGCGCAGGGTGCCGGCGATGGTCCGCACCGCGCCCGCGCCCACCCCCCACTCGCTCAGGTAGGCGGCGGCCTTTTCCTTGAGGCGGGGATGGTCGGCGAAGCCCAGGTAGTTGTTGCTCGCCAGGTTCACGACCTCGCGCCCGTCCACCCGCGTTCTGGCTCGGTTGGCTGCGTCCAGCACACGCGGCTTGATCAGCAGCCCGCTGCGGCGCAGGCCCGAGAGTTCGGCGTTCAGGCGCCCGGACAGGGAAGTTGACATGCGGTCAGTCTACGGGCGGCGCCGGGCCTGTGTCCGTGAGCGGGGGACGGTTGGGACGGGGCCACGGCGTCAGGGACGCACCAGCACGGTCTGCCGCCGGGCCTGCCGGAACCCCGAGGCCACGTAGAAGCCCTCGGCGGGCGAGTCGCGGGCGGTTAACAGGTACAGGCTGTTCACCCCCCGTTCCTGCGCCTGCGCCATATGCCGGGTCAACAGGGTTCGGCCCACCCCCCGGCCCTGCACCTGCGGATGCACAAACAGTTCCCTGATTTCATGCGTCAGCCCGTGGTCCTTGACCGAGTCGTGGCCCAGGACTGCCCCGAGGCACTGCCCGTCCTCCCAGGCCCCCACAGCAGACGCCCGGGGCAGGGCGAGCAGGTCGGACAGACACGCGCCGGCCGTGTCCAGCGTCCAGGCCTCCTGCCACGGCGCGGCGTTGAAGGTGGCCACGAAGGTCTGGGCGGCGGCCGGCACCTCCCCGGGGGTCAGCGGACGGAGTTCCATGCCACACCATGGCATGTCTGCGCCGGTTCAGGCGCCGGCGAAGCCTCCCGAAGGAGGCCCGCCGGACTGGGGGAGGGGTACTGACTGGGGGCGTCTCATCATGTTGGGACGGTAGCCGGAAACCCAGGACGCCAGGAAGAGATTTGCGGCCCCCAGCTTCTTTGCCCGCTGGCTGGAGCTGCCCTGACACGGGATACGACAGACCCCCGGGCTGGCCCCAGGGGTCTGGTCTCGGTGCGCTGCCCGGTCGTTACCGGTTCATGATGTGGATGGCCTGCTTGTGGCTGGCCTCCGCTGCTTCCAATACCGCCTCACCCAGGGTGGGGTGGGCGTGGATGGTCAGGGCGATGTCGCTGGCGGTGGCGGCCATCTCCAGCGCGAGTCCGGCCTCGCCCAGCAGGTCCGAGGCGTGCGGAGCCACGATGTGGACGCCCAGCAGCAGGTCGGTGTCCTTCTCCACGACCATCTTCACGAAGCCGTCGGTGGCCTGCAGGGTCATGGCGCGGCCCGAGGCGCTCATGGGGAACACGCCGGTCTTGACCTCGTAGCCCTTTTCCTTCGCCTCGGCCTCGGTCAGGCCGACCCAGGCGAGTTCGGGGCTGGTGTACACCACGCCGGGAATCGCCACGGCGTCCTGCTCGGCGGGCTTGCCGGCAATCACCTCGGCGGCGACCAGTCCCTCTTTCATGGCCTTGTGCGCAAGCATGGGGTTTCCGGCCACGTCGCCGATGGAGTAGATGTGCGGCACATCGGTCTGCTGGCGGGTATTGGCGGGAACGAAGCCGCGGTCGGTGACGGTCACGCCCGCCGCCCCCGCGTTCAGGCCGTCGGTGCGCGGACGGCGGCCCACGGCCACAAGCACCCGGTCAAAGACCTCGGTGGTCTTCTCGCCGGTCTTGACGTTTTCCAGCTCGACATGCACGCCGTCGCTCTTTTTCTCGGCCCGGTTCGCCTTGGTCTCGGTGGCGATCTCGATGCCCTGCTTTTTCATGATCTTGGCGAATTCCTTGACCGCGTCGGCGTCCGCGCCGGGGATGATGTTGGGCAGGAACTCGATGACCTTCACCTTGCTGCCCATGTTGTTGTAGACGTGCGCGAATTCAAAGCCGATCACGCCGCCGCCCACGCACAGCATCCGCCCCGGAACCGGATCGGGCACCACCAGCGCGCCGGTGCTGTCCACGATGACCTGCTGGTCGACCTCCAGTCCCGGCAGCTTGGCAGGCTCCGATCCGGTGGCGATGATCACGTTGGCCGCCGTGTAGGTCTTGTCTCCGACCTTGACGGTATGGGCGTCCACGAAGCTCGCCTCACCGACGAGATGGGTCACCTTGTTCGCCTTGAACAGCGCGCCCACGCCTCCGGTCAGCTTCTTGACGATGCCGTCTTTCCAGCCGTTGAGCTTGGCGATGTTCAGGTTCTGTTCGCCGAAGGTCAGGCCGAAGTCGGCGGCGTGGCGGGCGGCGGCGATCTGCTCTCCTGCATGCAGCAGCGCCTTGGTGGGAATACAGCCCACGTTCAGGCATACCCCACCCACGGTGTCGCGCTCGGCGCACGCCACCTTCAGGCCCAGCTGGGCGGCACGGATGGCCGCGTGGTAGCCGCCGGGACCCGCGCCGATCACCAGTACGTCAAAATCCATCGGTTTCGTCATGCGAGCAGTCTAACGCCCGTTTGGGGGGCCGTCCGTCACCTGTTGAAATAGCTGGACACCGGCGATTGACAAGCTCAAATGGTGGGTGGACGGGAAGCTGCCGCCGCGCCCCCGGCCCCGCGTGTCGTGCGGCGCGGCACCGTTCTGAACGCGGGGCACGCCGGCCGGAACAGCCGGGCTCACCCCTCCAGAAACTCCGTGACCACGCGGTTAAGCAGCCACCAGCCTTGAGGGGTGGCCCGCAGCTGGGAGCCGTCGAGTTCCAGCAGACCCCGCTGCACATTGGCGGCGATGGCCCCGGCGTAGCGTTCCGGCACGTTCAGCCCGCTGCGGCGCGAGAGATCGGTGAGGTCCACGCCGCGGCGCAGGCGCAGGCCCATGAACAGCGCGTCGGTCACGTAGTCCTCGGGGCCCACCGGCTCGGCCTCGCCGCGGGCACCGGTGAGCCACCCGTGCAGGTGCGGGTTGGTGCGCCGGGAGGTCAGCTCTGCGCCGCCCTGGGCCACGGGGTAGTGCCCGGCGGCTCCCGGTCCCAGTCCCAGGTAGGTGCGCCCCTGCCAGTACGCGAGGTTGTGCCGCGACTCCTGGCCGGGCCGGGCGTAGTTGCTGATCTCGTAGCGGGCAAAACCGTGGGCCGTCAGCAGCTCCTCGGTCCGCTCGAAGCCCGCACGCTCGTCGTCCTCGTGCACGGTCACGCCGCGCCGGGCGAACTCGGTGCCGGGTTCGATGGTCAGGGTGTAGGCGCTGATGTGGTCCACGCCCAGCTCCACCAGACCGTGAATGTCGGCGTCCAGCGGTTGCCCCGGCACGGCGGTGATCAGGTCGCCCGACACGCGCAGGCCCGCGCCGATCAGGGTCCCGACGGCCTCGCGGGCCCCCGCCGCGTTGTGCTGGCGGCCCAGGAACTTCAGCGTGGCGTCATTCAGGCTCTGCACGCCCACCGAGGCGCGGTCAAAGCCCAGGTCGCGCCACAGCGCTGCCCGCGCGGGACTGACGGTGCCGGGATTGACCTCCAGCGTGTTCTCGGCCCGGCCCCAGCCCAGATGCCGGCGCACGCTGTCCACCAGGGCCCCCAGCTCGGCGTCCCGCAGAAAACTGGGGGTGCCGCCGCCCAGATACACGGTGTCCAGTTCAACCTCATAGCGCGAGGCCAGTTCTGCGGCCTCGTGTTCCAGTTGCGCCAGGTACGCCTCGACCTGTCCGGCCCGGCGCGTCAGGACATGAAAGTCACAGTACGGGCAGATGCTGGGGCAGAACGGCACGTGAACGTACAGGTGGCGCACCACCGGGTCCAGCGCGGGTTCCTGGACACCGGCGCCGGCTGCGGCAGGGAAGGCGGGGGGAACGGAGCGCACGGCGGGCAGTTTACGCGGGCGGGCGGCGTATCACCGTGAGGCCGAGCGGCTGCCCGACCGAACGTTCCGGTGGACACTCCGGCGGGGGCGAAGGAGCTTCAGCGCCCGTGCGGCGTGGCGTCCATCCAGGCTTCCAGCGCCTTTTGCAGGGCGCCCGCCGTCGTGACGAGCACCGGCGCGTCCAGCGAGGCCACCGCCGAGGCCGCCGCGCTCTGGCCCTGGCGCTTGCCCGCGTGAAGTCCGGCAGGGGCGCTCCAGGCAGGAAAAGGGCCGCCCTCGGCATATTCCAGGCCCCCAGTGCCCGCCAGCATGGCCGCGGGAAGGTTCACCTCGGGGCCGGCTGCCAGCGCCTGCCGGCCGATCACGAGCACGCCGCGTGGTCCCACCTCGCGCACCGCCGCGAGCAGGGGCGTGAGGCCCTCGTGCACGATCAGGTCCACGGAGCCCTTGCCGTCCACGGCTTCCAGGGCGGCCGGCAGGGCGGAGGCGAGTTCGGGGGGGGCGGCCACCAGCCACGGGTGGCCCCCCGCGCGGCCCTCGAAGCTGGCGCGGGCGCTGCCGTACAGATCGGTCCAGGTGCGGATGTGTTGCATGGCGCTCAGGATAGGGTGGCCGCAGCGGGCCGGCGGCTTGCCCTACCCCAGCCCCGGCAGCAGCGCCACCACCGCCGCGATGGTCAGCACCGATCCCAGGGTCGTGACAAGCACCACGCCCGAGACCGTCCCGGCGTCGCCGCCGTACTCCTGCGCGATCAGCAGGGCATTGACGGCGGTGGGCATGCTTGCCGAGAGAATCAGGACGGCCAGCGATTGCCCCTGCAGGCCCACCAGCCTGCCCACGCCCAGCGCGATCAGCGGGCCGCCGATCAACCGGGCTGCGCTGGCCAGCCACACCCGGCGGTTCAGCGGCGGCCAGCCCCCCGCTCCCAGCTGCAGCCCCAGCGACAGCAGTACCAGCGGCAGGGTGGCCTGCGCGAGCAGCGACACCCCGCGGGTCACGCCCTGCGGCACCGGCACGTTCAGCAGCCTCAGGATCAGGGCGACCAGGGCCACCCACACCGTTGGAAGCCGGAAGATCGAGCGCAAAATACCGCGCGGCCCGGAGCGCTGGTCGGGGCCGGAGGCGGAGCCGTACAGGGCCGGGCCGACGATGTACATGGCGACGATGGACACCAGGAACACCACGGTGGCCCGGTCAAAGCCGCCCTCGCCGAACACGAACAGGGCGATGGGCAGCCCCATGTTGCCGCTGTTCCAGATGCCCGCGCCCGCGCTCAGGCTGCGGCGCTCGGCGTCGGGGCGGCCCAGGCCGGTGAGCCAGCCGAGCAGCAGAGACAGGCCCATGACGAGCAAGAAGGCCACGCCCAGCTGACCGGCCTCGGCCGCGTGGACGGGCGTGCGCAGGATCACGTCCAGCACCAGGGCCGGAATGAGCAGATACATGGAGAGCCGGGCGATGGTGAGCTGATCGATGCGCATCTGCGAGGCCAGCAGCGCCCCCAGGCCGGCCACGATCACCACGGGAAGCAGCACACTGCTGAGCGCCTGAAACATCTGTGCCATCGTGGCATGAATGGACCGGCAAAAGGCGCACGAGCGGCCCGCCTGGAAGGGCCCTCCGCGCGCGGCCCTTGACCGATCCGCTCCTACCGTCTATATTTCTGTGGCTGGCAGCGAGGCGTAGCGCAGCCTGGTAGCGCACTACCTTGGGGTGGTAGGGGTCGTGAGTTCAAATCTCGCCGCCTCGACCAGCAGAGAAGTCCCTCCTAGAGGGGCTTCTTCTTTATTTTCCTCCGGCCATATCCCGCTCCTGTCCCTGGAGGGTGGGCCGTACGCGCCTCAGGGGGATTCCGGCCTGTGCGTGTCTGGTGCGGCTTTTTCTAAGGTTTCTGCCCGTGTGCCTGGCCGTTAAAGGGGCCAGGCACACGGGCAGAAGTTTTATGGCGGCGGGCAGCGGCGCACCCCCACAGAAGCCGGCGGTCGGTGCTCTTCCCCGGGCCGGTGGCCCTCAGGAGGCGGCGATGAGTTCCGTCTCGGCCGCCGGCTCCGATTCTTCAACCTCGTCCAGCCAGGTCCGTAATTCCCGCAGCTGCTCACGGCTCAGGACAAGTCCGCCGCCGCCGCGAACCGGGTGATGCGTCGTGATATGTAAGCCCTTCTCGCCGAAGGCCAAACACAGCGAGACGGTTCCCGTACGCAAGGTCAACTCTCTTAATGCCAGCTTCATGTAACGCGAAGCATTTCATGTCGTTGCGGCAAAAGCTATCTGGAACATCACATCGGCTCCCCCCTCTTTGGGGGCACTGACGCGGCCTTTCCGGGGGCGTCATGAGGGTGGTGGGGCCTGCCAGGCCGCGGGCAGGCGTGCTCTAGAGTTGGCGCGTGCAACTTCTGTCGCGTCTCGCGTCCCGCCATCCCTGGACGGTGCTGCTGGTGTGGGGACTGGCCGCGCTGCTCAGCCTTCCGCTGGCAGCCCGCGCCCCGGCTGCCCTGAACGCCGATCCGGCGGGGGGCCTGAGCGACTCGGAGGCGACCCGCGTGACCGACCTCCTGCGCGACCGCTTTGGCGAGCGCGATACCAACACGGCCATCCTGGTCACGCGCAGCGAGCCGCCGCTGACCACCCCACAGGGGCAGGCCACCTACGACACGTTTCTCGCGGGCCTTGCCCGGGTGCCGGGGGTGTCGCGGGTGGTGGCGGCCACGCCGGGCGGCCCGCTGCCCACACAGGCCCCGGACGGCGGGCTCGCGCTGACGGTGGCCCAGATTCCCCTGGGAGACGGCGGCACCCCGGCCCTGAGCGCCGTGCGGGCGTATGTCCGCGGTTTTCAGGCCACGGAGCGCTCGGCGGCCCTGAGTGTCCGCGTGACCGGTGGGCAGGCCATTGCGGACGACTTCACCGCCTTTGCCGAGGCCGATACCAAACGCAGCGAGTTCACGGCCCTGCCGCTGATTGCCGGGCTGCTGCTGCTCGTGTTCGGTGCTCTGGTGGCGACCGGGCTGCCGCTGGTGGTGGGCCTGCTGAGCATCAGCGTGGCGATGGCGGCGCTGTACGGCCTGACCTTCCTGATGCCGGTGAGCACCTTTGCCCAGAGCGTCATCACCATGCTGGGTCTGGGCGCGGGCATCGACTACGCCCTGCTGATGGTCAACCGCTTTCGCGAGGAACTCCGGCGCGGGGGAGACAGCCGCGCCGCCGCCGGGCGCACGGTCGCCACGGCGGGCCGCAGCGTGGCCTTCAGCGGCCTGACGGTGGCGATTGCCATGGCGGGCCTGATCCTGCCCCCGGTGGCCTTTGTGCGCAGCATCGGCATCGGTGGGGTGCTGGCGGTGCTGCTCACGGTGCTCGCGAGCCTGACGGCCCTGCCCGCCCTGCTGGCGCTGCTGGGCGAGCGGGTCAACAGCCCCCGGCTGTTCAAGGTCACGTGGGCACAGAGCACACGCGCTTCGGCGGGCTGGACGGCCTTCGCGCGGCGCGTCACGGCGCGTCCGTGGCTGGGGGCGCTGCTGCCCACCGCCGCGCTGCTTATCCTGGCCGCGCCGGCCCTGACCATGAAGACGGGGTATGCGGGGGCCTGGGGGCTGGTGCCGGGTGTGGAGAGCCGTGACGCGCTGGACGACGTGCGCAGGCTGGGCGCGGGCGGCCTGCTCAGCCAGTTTGAGGTCGTGCTGGACCTGCAGGGCGAGCGCTACACCCCGGCGAAGCGCGGGCAATTCCAGGCAGTGGTGGAAGAGCTGCGCGCCCTGCCCGGCGTGAAGGCCGTCCTGAGCCCCTTCCTGACACCCGCCGACCTCGGCGCAGGCGGCGGAGGCCTGGACGCCCTGAGTGCCCTGACGCGCCGCTCGTTCAGCGCCGACCGCACCCTGCTGCGCGTGACGGTGGTGCCGGACGACACCCTGCGGGCCCAGGACATCGCGGCCTTCGAGGCGCGGCTGCGTGACACGCTGCGCGGCAGCGGCTTCGCCTACCTGCTGGGGGGCGCGCCGGTGGGCGGTGAGGAGTTCAGCCGCGCGATCACCGGCACGCTGCCCAGCGTGATCCTCACGGTGTTCGCGGGCACCTTCGTGCTGCTGATGGTGGCCTTTCGCAGCGTGCTGATTCCCCTCAAGAGCATCGTCATGAACGCCCTGACAGTCGGGGCGGCGGTGGGCGTGGTGACCCTGGTCGTCCAGCAGGGCGTGTTCGCCCGGCCCCTGGGCATTCCCGACGATGTGGGTGTGCTGGACGCCTCGCTGCCGGTGCTGCTGTTCGCGGTGATGTTCGGCCTGAGCATGGACTACGAGATCTTTCTGCTGTCGCGGGTGCAGGAAGAACATCTGCGGGGAGCCAGCAACGACGAGGCGGTGGTGCTGGCCGTGGGCCACACCGCACGCATCATCACGAGCGCGGCCGTGATCATGTTCATCGTCTTTGCCGCCTTCATGTTCGGGCGGGTGATCGCCACCAAGAGCATCGGCCTGGGCCTGGCGGTGGCTGTGGCCCTGGACGCCACGGTGGTGCGCCTCATTCTGGTGCCCGCCTTTCTCAAGCTGGCGGGCCGCTGGAACTGGTGGCTGCCCGCGTGGCTGGACCGGCGGCTGCCGCACATCCGCATGGAGCATTGAGGCCAGGAGGTCTTGAGACGGCGGCGCAGGGGCCGCTCTCCGGCGCGGTCAACCCGGCGTCAGTGTGCTCCTCCTGGTGCTATTCCTGCGCCTGTGCCCTGGCCTGCTGTCGGCGCCGCACCAGCCAGATCGCCGCCGCCACGAGCAGCCCTCCCACAATGACCGTCGAGATGGGCCCGACATACTCTTCCACCCGGTCATAGTTCTCGCCCAGCAGGTAGCCGGCTCCGGTCAGCAGGCTCGACCACAGCGCCGAGCCGAGGGCGCTGTACAGCAGGAACTTGGGCAGCGGCATCTCGCTCATGCCCGCCGGCAGGCTCAGCAGACTGCGGATGCCGGGCACCATGCGCCCGAACAGCACCGCTCCCGCGCCGTGGCGGTCAAACCAGTCGTCGGCCTTGCGGATGTCCTTGCCGCTCAGGGCCAGCCACTTGCCGTGTTTGTCGGCCCACTCGATCAGCCGGTCCTCGCTGAAGACCCGTCCGACGTAATACAGCGGCAGGGTGCCGAGCACGCTGCCCAGCGTGCCCATCAGCACCACCCCCACCACGTTGAGGTCGCCGCGCGACGCCGCGAAGCCCGCCGAGGGCAGAATCACTTCACTGGGAATGGGCGGAAAGACATTCTCCAGGATCATCAGCAGCAGGATGCCGAAGTATCCCAGGCTGTCCATCAGATTCTGAATCCACTCAACCATCGCGGGGACAGCCTAGCGGCTCGCCGGGCCCTTGCCGTTCTCAAAAAGGTTGAGACCCCCTAAAGTCGGGGGCCGGGAGCCGGCCTCTACACTGCGGAGCATGACTTCCCCCCTGCGCGCCGTCGTGTTCGATTTCGACGGCACCATCCTGGACACCGAGACCCGCGAGTTCTACCACTGGCAGCAGCTGTACGGCGAACACGGGCGCGAGCTGTCGCTGTCCGAGTGGCAGCGCGGCATCGGCACCTGGGACGCCTTTGATCCGTGGGCCGGCCTGCCCGAGACCGTGCAGCAGCGGCGCGAACAGGTCCACGCCGAGCTGCGCGCCCGCATCTTGGCCGACATCGCCGAACAGGACCTGCGCCCCGGCGTGCGCGAGGTGCTCGAGGGCGTGCGCTCGGCGGGACTGCGGCTGGCGCTGGCGACCAGCAGCGACCGGGAGTGGGTAAGTCACTGGCTGGAACAGCACGAACTGCGCTCTCTGTTCGAGGTGCTGTGTACCCGCGACGACGTGCGGCGGGTCAAGCCCGATCCCGAGCTGTACACCCTGGCCGCCGGGCGGCTGGGACTGCGCCCCGGGGAGTGCCTCGCGGTGGAGGACAGCCTGAACGGTGGCCTCGCCGCCGTCGCCGCCGGCCTGCGGGTCGTGGTGGTGCCCAACGAGGTCACCTACACCCAGCCGTTTCCGCCCGACTGGCCGCGCCTCAACGACGGCTTCGCGCTGGGCCTGGTCGGGCTGCTGGCGGCTGCGGGCGAGGGGGTAGGAGAAGGGCTTCCCGGCTGAGGCCCAACCCGCTGCCTCAGCCGTACTGTGCGCGGTGGGCCTTTTTCAGCCGGGCATAGTCCTCGTTCGCCTCGGCCTCGTCCCACCGCGCCTTGAAGATGCGGGCGGCCTCGGCCTTGACCGGGTCCTCGGGCTGGCGGGGCAACTCGGCGCGGCCGTGGGCCCCGCTCTGGCCCTTCTTGTCCTGGGGCACGGGACCGTCGTATTTCTTGCCGCCCTTGTGGTTGGCGTAGCGCCGCGCCCGGGTAAAGCCCATCTGCAGAAATTTACGGGCCATGTCCGCGCCCACGAAGTCGCCGGCCCGCAGATACTCCTCGAACATGCCGAAGATGGCCTCGCTGCTCTCGCGGGCCGCCTCGGGTGTGGCGAAGCGCCAGTGCGGCAACAACTCGCCCTTGTAGGGCTGAACCAGCAGCACGCCCTGCTCGCCCCGTCCGACCCGGTACAGCTCGGGGTGGGCGCGCAGATCAAGTTCTGCGTAGTGAAGGGAATAGTCGAATTTGGGCATGGACGAACCTCTCAGACGAACCTCTCAGGCACCGCACCACACGGAGGCGGGCCGCTGGAAACATCCGGCAGCCCGCCCACACGCTCTGACTTCGCCGCTCAGTTCAGGCGGTCGTCGTCCATGATGGCCTGCAGCATCCAGCGGATCATGTCAATGGTCGCCGCGTAGCCGTTGTACATGTCGGCGGTGGCGGGGTCGTTGGCCTCGTCCACGGTCTGGCTGTCGTCGCGGTAGCCGCGCGACACCCGGGTCAGGTCGTTGACGAGATCGGCGAGCTGCGCGCGGGCGTCCCGGACGGTCTCGTTGGGCACCTTGACCACGCTGTAGCGCTCGATGTCGCTGGGCGCGGCGATGGGGCTGCCGCCCAGGGCCACGAGACGCTCGGCCTGCTCGTCAATGCTGGGGAAGATCTTTTCGATGAACTCGTCATAGGCGAGATGCAGGTCGCGGAAGAAGCGGCCCCGGATGTCCCAGTGGTACTTCTTGAACTTCAGGTACAGGCTGATGCTCGTTGCGAGGTTGCGCTGCAGGGTCTCGGCCACCGTGGTGAACTCCTGCTCGGTCAGGTAGTTGTGGTCCACCAGCGCGTTAAAGGCGGTGTCCAGGTGCGCGGCGTCGGCCTTGGCCTCACCGCTAGGAACCACACCGGGCTTGGCCGCCTTGGCCTTGCTGGCCTGACTGGCGGCTTTGGCTTTGGCCTGTTCGGGAGCCTTGCTCTTTTTGGTCATGGCTCCACGCTACCCCTGGCCACGCGGAGCGGACCATGCGGATTCCTTTACGCTTGGGCGCTGAAGATGAGCTTGTTGTCCATGACCTTCATCTCCAGCCGGCCACCCTCCAGCAACTCGGTGAGGTGTGCGCTCACCACCGCGCGGTTCAGGACCACCGCGCCTGCGTTCGTCATGGTGATCCCCAGCGCCCCGCAGACGCGGGCGAGCAGCTCGTCAATGCTGGCCTCGCCCGCCTGCACCGCTCGCAGCACCGCCGCCGTGGTGCGTTCGTAGGCGGCGAGGTTGGCCGCCACCAGTCCGGCCAGGTCGGAGGTGGGATTGCCGTGGCCGGGCAACACCGTGCGGACCCCTTCCAGGCGGGCCAGCTTCGCCGCACTGCGTTTTTGCAGCCCCGAATCGGCACAGAAGGTCAGCGGGTGCTTGTTCAGGGCGTCCTCGCCGAACAGGGCGTCGGCGGCGTACAGCACCTCGCCCACCCGCACGGCGTACATCAGGGAGGCGTGTCCGGCCACCTCGATGAGTTCCACGTCCGCCCCGCCAATCCGGGACAGGCCCGGTTCGGGGGCGAGGCGGGCCGGGCTGGGGGGCGCGAGCAGGAACTTGCTCTGCAGTTCGCGCGGCGGGCGGGCGCCGAACAGCGTCAGCGGCTCCAGGATCGGGTGCGTGATCACGGCGTCTTCCAGCGGCGGCGCAAAGACCTTGAGATCGGGAAAGCGCTTCAGGATCAGGCGGTTGCCGCCGTGGTGGTCGGCGTGGCTGTGGGTGTTCATGATGCCGCCCGGCGTGAGGCCCGCTTCCTCCAGCACCCGCAGCAGCTTGCGGGCGTGAGCATCGTCCAGCCCGGTGTCAATAAGCAGCGCCGTCTGTCCGCTGCCGGCCACCACGAAACTGTTCACCGCGCCGGGCAGGTACCACACACCGGGGGCCAGAGGGATCAGGGACGTCATGCGCTTCATGCTAGCGGCGCGCTAGCGTACGGCGCAGGAGGTTCCGTTCATGCCCCCCCACCCCCCGCTGGTTACCCCCGCCGAGATTCAGGCCGCCCACGCCCGGTTGCAGGGCCGCATCTACCGCACGCCCCTGGTGCCTTTTCCCGCGTTGCCCGCGCTGTGGCTCAAGGCCGAGAACCTGCAGTACGGCGGAGCCTTCAAGCTGCGCGGAGCGTTCAACAAGCTGCTGTCGCTGACTCCGGCACAGCGGGCGCACGGCGTGGTCGCGCATTCCAGCGGCAACCATGCCGGGGCAGTGGCCCACGCCGCGCGGGCGCTGGGTATCCCGGCGGTGGTGGTGATGCCCGCCGGGGCGCCGCGGACCAAGCTGGAGGCCACCCGCGCGTGCGGCGCGGAGGTCGTGCTTGTGGGCAACGCCAGCGAGGAGCGTGCGGCGAGGGCCGCCGAACTGGCCCGCGACCGGGGCCTGACCCCGGTGCCGCCCTACGACGACGCGCACATCATCGCCGGAGCGGGCACGGTGGGGCTGGAGATTCTGGAGGACCGGCCGGACGTGGAAACCGTGCTGGTGCCGGTCAGCGGCGGCGGGTTGATCTCGGGCGTGGCGGCGGCGGTCAAGGGCCTGCGCCCGGACGTGCGCGTTATCGGAGTGGAACCCGAACTCGCGGCGGACGCGCGCGCCAGCCTGCACGCCGCAGAGCGTGTCTCCTGGGAAGCCGGGGAGGTCGCCCGCACCCTGGCCGACGGCCTGCGCGTGCAGCAGCTGGGAGAACTGACCTGGGCGCACATCCGCGCCCACGTGGACGACATCGTGACCGTCAGCGAGACACAGCTGCGCCGGGCGGTGCGCGACACGGCCCGGCGTGCCCATCTGGTGGCCGAGCCCAGCGGCGCGGTGACGGTGGCGGCGGCGCTGTACGGCGGCCACGATTTTGGCCCTGGCCCGGTGGTCGCGGTGGTCAG
This sequence comes from Deinococcus aerophilus, assembly GCF_014647075.1. Lineage (NCBI taxonomy): Bacteria > Thermotogati > Deinococcota > Deinococci > Deinococcales > Deinococcaceae > Deinococcus > Deinococcus aerophilus. The sequence continues at coordinate 44,105 of NZ_BMOM01000012.1, forward strand.
CGGCGGCAATCTGGACCTGAGTCTGCTGACCGAACTCCTGAGCGCTGAGGCGTAGGCGTTCCCGTTGCGCGCTTTGCTCAGGGCCCCCGCCCCTTTACCCAGCATTGACCTGACGCCCTTCCCATGCTTTAAGAGTTAAAGTACCGGTCATGGAATTCCGGAATCTTGGCAGAAGTGGTCTGAAAGTCAGTGAAGTGGCGCTGGGGGGCTGGGAAACCTACGGCGTGGGCGTGAACGAGCAGCAGATGGTCCGCGACATCGTGACCGCCGCCTACGAGGGTGGAGTCAACTTCTTCGATCAGGCCGACGTGTACGCGCGTGGCCGCAGCGAGGAACTGATGGGCGCGGTGCTGCGCGAACTGCCGCGCCACACTCTGGTGCTGTCGAGCAAGGTGTTCTGGCCCATGAGCGATGACGTGAACGACCGCGGCCTGAGCCGCAAGCATGTGCTGGAGAGCATCGACAAGTCGCTCAAGCGTCTGGGCACCGATTACCTGGACATCTACTTTGCCCACCGCTACGACCCGGACGTGCCGATGGAGGAGATCGTGATGGCCTTCGATCAGGTGATCCGCGACGGCAAGGCGCTGTACTGGGGCACGTCCATGTGGCCGGCCGCGCGCATCGCCCAGGCCGTCGAGTTTGCCCGCGCCCACGGGTTGCACGCCCCCGTGACCGAGCAGCCCGAGTACAGCATGATGCGCCGCGAGCGCGTGGAAAAGGAGATCCTGCCGTACACGGCGGGCGCGGGCATCGGCCTGGTGGTCTGGAGTCCGCTCGCCATGGGCCTGCTGACCGGCAAGTATGACGACGGCAAGCCCGAGGGCGCCCGCCTCACCGAGAAGGAGAACTGGGGCAAGAACTTCCTGACCGAGGAGAACATCCAGAAGGTCCGCGATCTCAAGCCCATCGCCGACGATCTGGGCATCACGCGCGCGCAGCTGGCGCTGGCGTGGCTGCTGCGCCAGCCGGGGGTCAGCAGCGTGATCACTGGGGCCACCAAGGTCGGCCAGATCCAGGACACCGTCAAGGCGGCCGGCGTGCGCTTAAGTGACGACGTGCAGCAGAAGATCGAGGACATCCTCAACCCGTCCTGATTCCCACCTGCCTGCGGTCCGGTCCTCCTGTGGTGGGCCGGCCGTCTTCAATTGTGGGAGGCTGCAGGGCCCGCATCCGCCGCCACCGGCGGATACACCTGATTGCGCCCCCGGCGTTTGGCCTGATACAGGTGTTCGTCGGCGACCTTGAGGTGGCCGTCCAGCCCGCTGGGATGGCCCAGGGCATACCCGATGCTGATGGTCAGGGTCATGCCGGGCAGCAGGCTTTCCCAGGCGTGGCGGGCCACGGCGGCCCGGCAGGTGTCGAGCAGGGCGTGGGCGGCTCCGGCCGGGTCGGGTTCGTCGGGGGGCAGCGGCAGGGCCACCACGAACTCCTCGCCGCCATAACGGCCGAGCAGGCTGCCTGCAGGCAGGGTGGCGGCGAGCAGCTGGGCGGTCGTCCGCAGCGCCTGGTCGCCCAGCGCGTGCGAGAGCAGATCGTTGACCCGCTTGAAGTGGTCGATGTCCACAAAGGCCACCAGCAGGGGAGGCGCGGGCTGGTCGGGTGATCCGGCGGCGGCCGAGAGCCGCCGGAGGCCCTCTTCCAGGCCGCGCCGGTTGAGCAGGCCGGTCAGGATGTCCTCGCGGGCCTGCTGCTCGGCAAGGCGCAGCCGCTCCTGCCACGAGTGCGCTCCGTCGTCGGTCAGGGTGGGCTCGGCGTCCAGTTCCTCCATGCGCGCCTCGGCCTCGGCGAGCCGGTCCATGAACAGCCGCCCCTCCTCCAGCGCCTCGCGGGTGGTCGCCAGCGCGGCCGCGAGGTCCCCGGCCCGCTCCTGCCACTGCGCCATCATGTCCAGCATGCGCTGGTTCTCGCGGAAGCGTCCGTGCTGACGCCCCACCTCCAGCGCCCGGCGGAAGGCCGGCTGCGCCGCTTCCCAGTTGTGGCGGGCCAGGTGGACCTCGGCCAGGGCCAGGTAGGGTTCCGGGTAGCTGACATATTTCAGGGCCTCGGCATGGTTCAGCGAGGCGTAGGCGTGGTGGGCGGCGGCCTGGACCTCGCCGGCCAGCAGTTTCAGGCGCGAGTGGTGGGACTCGCACAGCATCAGCACGGTCCGGTCGGGCGAGTCGACCAGGGCGGCGTGACAGGCGATGATGGACTGCAGCCCGCGCCGTACCGCCTCGGCCTCGGCCTGCGCCCGCCCCCGCTCGCGGGCCTGCCGGGCCAGGACCACGTAGGCGTGGGCGCGGCCCTCGTGCACGAAGGGCCACATCTCGTGTTGCAGGTGCCGTTCCAGCGTGACCAGCTGTTCCTCGAGCAGGCTCAGCTGGTGCAGGGCCAGCTCGGGCTGGCCGCTCACGCTCGCCAGCCACGCCAGATTGACCAGGGCAAACGCCGCCGTGTGTCCGGCCCCGGCGGCGCGGGCAAGCCGCAGCGCCAGCGTCAGGTCACGGCGCGCGCCCACCTCGTCCCCGGCGGTCAGGCGGGTCAGCGCACGGGCGTTGATCACGCCGGGATGCCGCTGCGTCAGCGCGTGTTCCTTGACCAGCCGCAGGGCGTGGGCGACGTGTTCCAGCGCGAGCACCTGGGCCGAGGTCTCGGTGCAGATGATGGCCAGATCGGTGAGCGCCTCGACCGCCGCGTCGGCCGAACCGGCCCGCAGCGCCAGTTCCAGCGCGCCCTCCACCAGCTGCCGCGCGGCCTCCCACGAGGAAAGCTGCACGTACCGGGCCAGGGCATTCAGGGCGTAGGCACGCTGCGTGTCGTCCTGCGCGTCCTCCCAGCGGGCGAGCAGCGGCCGTGGCACGCCGGCGCCCGGTGGCAGCGGCGGCGGCGGACTGCACACCGGGTCGGGAAGGGGGCCGTTCACTGCCGCCATTGTGGCGTGCCGTACCGGGTCTTGCCGTTAGTCGTAGCTAAATATAAATATGGACAACCGTCCCCGCTGCCGGGGCCGGGACACGCCCAAGACCGTGTGAGAGACTGCAACCTTTGACGCATGAGGCCGCGCGCCGTGAAGGCCTATGCTGCCTGTATGAGCGCCGCTGCCCTTCCCTCCATAGAAACGCACGACCTGCGCAAGGTCTACCGGGGCCGCGCGGTGGTGGATGGCCTGAGTCTGAGGGTCGAGCCGGCCGAGGTCTTCGGGTTCCTGGGACCCAACGGCGCGGGCAAGAGCACCACGGTCAAGATGCTGCTGGGCCTGGTCCTGCCCAGCGGCGGCGAGATGCGGGTGCTCGGCGGATCGCCGGCCGACCCGGCGGTGCGCGCCCAGCTGGGCTTTTTGCCCGAGCAGTTCCGCTTTCAGACGTGGATGACCGGGGAGGAGTTTCTGCACTTTCACGGTCGGCTGGCGGGCATGCGGGCCGATGAGCTGCGCGCCCGGGTGCCGCAGGTGCTGGAAACGGTAGGCCTGGGCGGGCGCGGCGGCGAGTCGCTGGGCGGCTACAGCAAGGGCATGCTGCAACGCTGCGGGCTGGCCGGAGCGATCCTGGCGCGTCCCCGGCTGGTCTTTCTGGACGAGCCGACCAGCGCCCTGGACCCGATCGGCCGGGTGGAGGTGCGCGAGATCATCGAGGGCCTGCGCGCCGAGGGCGTGGCGGTGTTCCTGAATTCCCACCTGCTCTCGGAGGTGGAACAGGTGTGTGACCGGGTGGCCTTCGTCAAGGAGGGCCGGGTACTGCAGCAGGGCAGCATGCAGGAGCTGATGGGCGGTGTGATTCCGGTGGGCATCCGGGTGGACGCGCTGCGTCCGGGCCTGCTCGAGGCCCTGGCCCGGCTGGGTGAGGTCCGCCACACCGACACCCAGACCCCGGGCCGCGCCGACATCGAGCTGTGGCTGGCCCGGACCGACGCGCTGCCCGCCGTGGCCGACGCGATTCATGCGAGTGGTGCGCGGCTCTACGCCCTGACCCCGCGCCGCCCGGACCTGGAGCAGATGTTCCTGGAACTGATCGAGGCGGGACCGGGCACCGCCGCCCACCGTCCGGTCCCGGAGGCCGCCCATGCATAACGCCCTGCTGATCGCCGAACTCTCGCTGCGCGAGGCCACCCGCAAGCGGCTGGTGAGCGTGCTGCTTATTCTCAGCACGGCTTTCATCGGGTTTTACCTGTATGGCATCTACCGCCTGGAACTCAATCTGGACCAGCGCTCGCTGGACGCCGGGCTGGACGGGCGCAGCCTGAGCGGGCTGTCCAATCTGCCGGTGATGTACGCCGCGATGTTCGGCATGTACCTCGTGTACTTCCTGGGAGCGCTGATGTCGGTGCTGTCCACCGTCGGCTCGGTGAGCGGCGACATCGAGAACGGCGTGATGCAGAGCGTGATCGCCCGGCCCATCAGCCGCGCGCAGCTGGTGCTGGGGCGCTGGATCGGCTTTACGGTCGTGAACGTGGTGTACGTGGCGCTGCTGGGGGCCGCACTGATCGGCGGGGTGTACGCCATCACCGGCTACCTGCCGCCCGCGCCCGTGCCGGCCCTGGGCCTGATCCTGCTCGCCGTGACCCTGCTCACCGCCCTGACGGTGCTGGGCAGCACGCTGTTCACCACCCTGGCCAACGGCATCGGCGTGTTCGTGCTGTACGGCGCGGGCTTTACGGGCGGCATCCTCAGCGCCATCGGCACCTTTGCCGACAGTCCCACGCTGGCGACCCTGGGCCGCGCCGCCAACATCGTGATGCCCACCAACTCGCTGTGGCTGGGGGCCAGCTACCACCTGCAGCCCGACGTGCTGCTGCAGATCAGCCAGCGGACCCGGGGCGCCAACCCCTTTTTCGGCTCGGAGCCGATTCCCGCCGCGCTGGCGGTCTGGGCCGCCGTGCTGGCCGCGCTGGCCGTGGCGGCGGCCATGTGGCGCTTCAGCCGCCGCGACCTGTAAGCCCGGGCGGGCGAAGGAAGATATGAGAAGAAGGCCCTCTGGCGGCGTGCCAGGGGGCCTTCTTCTTGGGCGGGCAGGACCTTTTCAGTCCGCGGCGCTGTCGCTGCGCTTGCCGGAATCCCCGGCCTGCCTTCTGCCCAGGACCGCCCGTGGGGAACCCGGGTTGCCCTGCCCCTCGCCCAGTTCGCCGGCGCGCTCGGCAAGCTGTTGCCGGCGGCGGGCCAGCTGGCCGTGTTTGGGCGCGAAGATGAAGGCGAGGACGAACAGGATGCTCTGCACGAGCACGATGCTCGCGCCGGTCGCGCCGTCCAGAAAGTAGCTGCCGTAGGTGCCGATCACGCTGGATCCCACCCCGCAGGCCACGGCAATCCACAGCATCCGCGAGAAGCGGTCGGTGAGCAGGTAGGCGGTCGCGCCGGGGGTGATCAGCATGGCGACCACCAGAATCACGCCCACCGTTTGCAGCGCCGTCACGATGGTCAGGGCCAGCACAGTCAGCAGCACATAATTCAGCACGCCGGTGTTCAGGCCGATCGAGCGGGCATGGGTCGAGTCGAACACGTACAGCAGCAGGTCCTTGCGCAGCAACAGGGTCACGATCAGGGCGACGGCTCCGGCAATCACCGTTTGCCACAGCTCCGAGTCGCCGATGCCCAGCACGTCTCCGAACAGGATGTGGCTGAGGTGTACGTCGCTGGACACCTTGGAGATCATCACCAGTCCCAGCGCGAACAGGGCCGTGAACACCACCCCGATCACGGTGTCCTCCTTGACCCGCGAGCGCGACTGAATAAAGCCGATGGCGCTCACGCTGAGCAGTCCGAAGAAGAAGGCGCCGATCACGAAGGGCAGGCCCAGCAGGTACGAGATCACCACGCCGGGCAAGACGGCGTGCGACACGGCGTCGCCCATCAGGGACCAGCCCTTGAGAATCACGAAGCACGACAGCACGGCGCACACCATTCCCACCAGTGCGCTGACGAGCAGGGCCCGCAGCATAAAGTCGTACTGCAGCGGGGCAAGCAGAAATTCCAGGGTCATGGGCGGGCCTCCGGGCGGGAAGTGGGAGCAGCGTGCAGCGGCGAGCGCCCGCCAAAAGTGTGGGCCAGGTTCTCGGCAGTCAGGACGGCGCCGGTGGGGCCATACAGCAGCACGGTGCGGTCGGCAATCAGGGCCACCTCGTCGCAGAAGCTCTCCAGCGTGCCCAGGTCATGGGTGCTGACCAGCATGGAGCGGCCCTCGCGGCGCAGTTCGCCCATCAGCGCGATGATGGCCTCGCTGGTGCCCACATCCACGCCGCCGAAGGGCTCATCCAGCAGCAGCAGGCGGCCTTCCTGGGCCAGCGCACGGGCCAGAAAGGCGCGTTTGCGCTGCCCGCCACTGAGTTCCCCGATCTGCCGCTCGGCAAAGGCGCCCATGCCTACACGCTCCAGACTTTCCTCCACCAGCCCATGGTCCGCGGCGCTGGGACGGCGCAGCCAGCCCATCTTGCCCTGGCGGCCCATCATGACCACCTCGCGCACGCTGACCGGAAAGTTCCAGTCCACGTCCTCGCTCTGGGGAACGTAGGCGATCAGCCCGGCCTTCTGGGCGCGGTTCACGGGCTGCCCGAACACCTGTACCGTGCCGCGCAGCGGCGGCAGAAATCCCATCACGGTCTTGAACAGGGTGCTCTTGCCCGCGCCGTTCATGCCCACCAGACCGCAAACGCTGCCGCCCTGCACCTCCAGGGTAGCCTGCCGCAGCGCCAGACGTCCGCCGCCGTAGGCCACGCTCACGTTGTGAACCTCCAGCGCGTTCATCCGGTCGTGCGTCATCGGGTTCCCAGCCCCTTGAGGATGGTGTCGGCGTCCTTTTGCAGCAGCTTCAGGTAGGTGGGCACGGCCCCCCGCGCGTCGGTCAGGGAATCCACGTACAGCACGCCGCCAAAGCGGGCGCCGGCCTCCTTCGCCACCTGTTCCATGCCGCGGGTGGGCACGGTGCTCTCGCAGAACACGGCGGGAATCTTCTCGGCGCGCACCGCGTCAATCACCGCCTTGATCTGGCGCGGCGTTCCCTGACCTTCCTCGGCATTGACCGGCCACAGGTAATGTTCGGACAGGCCGTAGTCGCGCGTCAGGTACGAGAAGGCCCCCTCGCACGTCACCAGCGCCCGCTGATTCTTGGGCAGACTGGCCAGCTGCGTTCTGAGCCGGGTGTCCACCGCGCGAATCTGATCGCTGTATTTCCTGGCGTTCGCATTGAAGGTCTTTGCCCCGGCGGGATCAAGCTTCACGAACGCCTTGCGGATGTTCTCCACATAGATCAGGGCGTTCTTGGGGGACATCCAGGCGTGCGGATTGGGTTTGCCCCGGTAGGCATCCGAGGTGATGTTGACCGGCGTGATGCCCTCGGTCAGGGTCACGCTGGGAACCCGGCCAAGCTGACGGGTGAACTTCTCGAACCAGCGCTCCAGATTCAGGCCGTTGTTGAGGATCAGGCTGGCCCCACGCGCGTTCACCAGATCGCTGGGCGTGAACTGATAGCCGTGAATCTCCGCGCCGGGTTTGGTGATGGACACGACGTTCAGGCGGTCTCCCGCCACGTTCTGTGCCATGTCGGCGAGGATCGTGAAGGTGGTCAGCACGGTCTTCTTGTCCTGGGCCTGTGCCAGGGCCGTTCCACCTGTTCCGCCGCACAGCAGCGCCGTCAGCAGAAGATGTTGAGGAATGAACTTCATATTTTTAGTTAAGCCTAAAAAAAACTTGAAGTCAAGCTCAGTCGCCGGCGGTTGTCACTGGGAGGCCGTCGCAGTCGGGTCAGGGGTCGGTGCCCTCAGCCGCAGAACTTCCCGCCCCTCGCAGCGAAGGTGGCGGGGTGAGAAAGGCAGAAGGCCGGTGCAGGAACCGGGATGTTATGAACGGTGCAACCGGGCGCCCAGACGCAGCAGGTCGTCCATGCCGCCGGCGGGCAGCAGCGCGTCCAGGTGGGGCAGCGCCGCGCGGATGGCCCGCTGCACCGGTTGATAGCCCGGCAGCGCGGCCAGGGGCGAGAGCCACACCACCCGGCCCGCGCGGCGCTTCAGGTCACGCAGGGCACGTTCCAGAACCTCCACCTCGCCGGTGTCCAGGCCGTCACTGAGAATCAGCACCACCGTGTCGCGGTTGACCCGTTCGCGTTCCTGGCGGGCCAGCTGCAACAGGTTCTCGCCGATGCGGGTGCCGCCGCCCCAGGCCTCTCCCAGATCGGGCAGCGCGAGCGGCTGCCCCGGACGCGTGCGGCGCAGGTGGGGAGTCAGCCGGGTCAGGCCGGTGGAAAAGGCGTAGACCTCCACCCGGCGCGAGCGCAGGTGCAGCGCCTGGGCAAAACGCAGCAGCAGCGTGGCGTCCTTGCCCATGCTGCGGCTGCCGTCCAGCACGAGCAGAAAGCGCGGCGCACGGCGCGGGCGGCCCAGCCAGCGCAGCGCGGCCGGGTCGCCGGCCGTGCGGGCGGCGGCACGCAGGGTCCGGCGGGCGTCCAGCTTTGGGCCGCGGGCCATCGGACGCAGCCGCCGGGCCTGACCCAGTTCCACCACCCGGATCAATGCGGAGGCCGCCCGCAACAGTTCATTGAGGTCGTCGGCTGCCGTGTGCACCGCGCCGCCCGCCCCCGCATTCGGGCTGAGGCGGGTCTGGACCGTCTGCAGGTCGCCGTCCGCGTCGTCCGGATGGTCCGCCGCCTTTCCCTGCGGTTTCGCCGGGGCCGGGACCAGCTCGGGCTCCTCGCCAGTCTGGGGAGGGGCCGGGGTGGGGACCTGTCCCTCTTGCCCCTGTGGTGGGCGGGGCGTGGCTGCGGGGTCCTGCTCCGCGCCGGGGGCCCCGGTCTCGGACAGCAGTGGCGGCAGCTCGGGGGGCGGCGGTTCGCCGTCGCGGCGAAAGAAGACATTGAATTCGTGGTCAAAGCTCCGCGTCTGCTCGGGGCGGTCGGTGAGGACGGCGCGCAGGGCGTCGCGCAGCTGCCTCCGGTCCAGCAACTCCACGGCCCCGGCGGCCCGCAGCGCGTCCGCCGCCTCGCCGGGGCCGATCAGAAAGCCGTGGCGTGTGCGCAGCCGGGCGGCGAAGGCCGTGATGCGGGCCGCGAGGTTGGCCGGAACGGGCTCACTCACTGCTGCCCTCCCCGTCAATCCTGCCCGGGAGTCTGGGCCGCCACGCCCCGCAGGGTCGGCGCGGCAAGCAGCTGGTCCTCGCGCAACTTGAGAACCGCGCCCAGTGTGGCCTCGATGCTGGGCGCGTCCAGATGGTCGCGGTGCAGGCTCAGCAGCGCCGCCGCCCAGTCCAGCGTCTCGGCCACGCCAGGCGGCTTGCCCAGCGGCAGCTGGCGCAGCGCATGTACGGCGTCGGTCACCTGCCGGGCCAGCGCGGCGTTCACCCCGGGCAGCCGGGCATGCACGATCTCCAGTTCCTGGCGGGCCGAGGGGTACTCGACCCAGTGGTACAGGCAGCGCCGGCGCAGGGCGTCACTCAGTTCGCGTGAGCGGTTGCTCGTCAGAATCACGTGGGGCCGCGTGCGCGCGGAGATGGTCCCTAGCTCCGGCACGGTGATCTGCCACTCGGCGAGCAGCTCGAACAGGAAGGCCTCGAAGGCGTCGTCGGCGCGGTCAACCTCGTCGATCAGCAGCACCGGCGAGACGTCCTCGCAGATGGCCTGCAGCAGCGGGCGGGCCATCAGAAAGCGTTCGCCGTACAGCTCGTCGTCGTCCACCCGAGCGCCCCCCACCTCGGCGGCGCGCAGGTGCAGCAGCTGCCGGGCGTAGTTCCATTCGTACAGTGCGGCCTGGGCGTCCAGGCCCTCGTAACATTGCAGGCGGATCAACCGGGTGCCCAGCACCCCGGCGAGCGTCTTGGCGGCCTCGGTCTTGCCCACGCCTGCCGGGCCCTCCAGCAGCAGGGGTTTTTGCAGGGCCACCACCAGCCGCAGGGCGGTCGAGAGCGCCTCGCCTGTCACGTAGCCGCGCGCGCGGAAGTCGGCCTGCAGGTCGGCCGGGGTGGGCAGCCCGTCGGAACGGGAGGCGGTCACGTGCCGCCCTCGGGGCGCGCCGGGGCCAGACAGGGGGTGGAGGACATACCCGGCCAGTATCGCTCATCTTTATGTTGGGCACCGGCAGGCTTCCGTCAGAACCGCGTGCCTACCCTGAGGCCATGACTCTCGCCGCCCTGCTGTGCGCCCTGACGGCCCTGATGGTCGGTCTGGACTCCGGCAGACGGTTCGCGCGCCGGCCCCCGCCTCCTCTGCCGTGTTCGGGCCGTCGCCCGGCCCACCCCACCTCCGAACCCGGAATCCGCCGCATGCTGATCGTCGCCGCCTACGCCGCGGTGGTCGCCGGACTCGTGGAGGCCGGCACGCTGTTTCTGGCTCCCCTGGGCCAGGACCTGCTGTGGATGATGCTCATCACCATCACACTGGGCGGCTTTGCGCTGGGCGCGCTGCTTCCCGTGGTCCCGACGTTGCCGGTCCGGGTGGCCGCAGAGGCCTCCGCGGCGCGGCTGCCCACCGCCTGAAGTGCGCCGCAGCGTCCCCGAACCGCAGACGGAGGGCCCGGCCCGGGCCTGACTTTCGGGGGACGCTTCCTCACGCTGGCCTCGGGTATAAGTGGAGGATGTTCTCGCTCCTCTTTGCCTGCTGGCCGGAGGCCGCATGACCCGCCGGCCCTCCCTCAAGACCCTGATCCGGGTCACCAAGGCCCTGCGTGAACCCGAGCCGACACCGGGCGGTGACGGAGGCCTGCGCGGGGCCGCCCGCCGCGCCGCCGAGGCCGCCCTGAGCGACCCGCGCGTGCAGGACGCCGCTGACCGGGTGCGGGGGCGCACCCAGCAGTGGCGGGCCCAGGCCGGCGAGAGCGCCGACCGACGCCTGGAACAGCTGATCGGCGAGGCCCGCGCCCGCCGGGGAAACGGCACGCCGCAGGAGGTCGCCGCCGTGCTCGAACAGCGCCGCCGGGAGCGCGAGGCCCGCGTCGCCCGGGTCCGCGCCCGGCAGGCTGTGCTGGACCGCGCCGAGACCCCGGAGCAGCGCCGGGTGCTGGGGCTGCTCGTGGCGGTCACGCCGTGGGCCGGGGGCAGCGCCCAGGCGGGGCCGCTGCGCTACACCGCCGTGCTCGACCGCCTCGCGCCGGGTGGGGGGGCCGAGGCCGAGATGGCCGTTCACCGCGCGCTGTGGACCCTGGCCGAGCGGCGGGTCCTCGCCGTTTCTCCGCACGGGGTCATCACGGCGGTGCAGCAGCTCAATCAGGCCGCGCTGGCCCTGCCGGGCGCGGACCCAGACTCCTGAACCTCAGACTCCTGAACCCCAGCTTCCTGAAGCCCGGGCGCCTGACATTGTCCTCCCGGGGTCCCGCCGGGATGCAGCGCTGAAGGCAAACGACCAAGGGAGCGTGGAAGGGGGAACTTTTCGTTCCCGCCTCCCACGCCGCCCTACGCCAGCGTGCCCGCCGAGGCCTCGATGTGGGTGCTCATGTTCTCGAAGGTTTTCTGGATCAGTTTTTTGGCCTGCACGTCCAGCGCCCGTCCGCCGACCGTGGCGAGCGGGCCGCGCATGCTCGCCTCACCGGTCCAGTCCAGGGTGGTGGTGCCGTCGCCGTTGTCGAGCACGTTGGCCCCCGCCGTCAGGTCCACGAGGCTGCCCAGCCCGCCGCCCTGCACCTTGACGTTCACGCGGCCCTGCGGCTCGTCGGGCAGCACCTCGATCTTGAACTTGAACTTGCCGCGCACCATGCCCACGCCCACCTGCACGGTGGCGTCCATGTGGGTCTGGTCATGGACCACAACCTCCTGCACGTCGGGCAGGCAGCGCGCCACCCGCTCCGGGTCCTGCACGAAGGCCCACACCACCGCCGGGGCGGCCCCCACCTGTTCCTGTCCCGAGTAATTGAGTTTCATGGCTGACCTCCTGGGGTGCGCACTGTGGCGCGCAGAACCGGCGAGCGGTTCAGAAAAACGTCCGGATGCGAAGAGCTCCCTGATTGTAAGCGGAGGGAGGCCGGAGGCGTGGAGGCCGCAGGGTCTAGCATGGGCGCATGTCTTCCGAGCCTTCCCCGGTGGCGGGCGTGCTGCTCGCCGCGGGCCGCAGCGTCCGCATGGTCCAGCCCAAGCAGCTTGCTGTGCTGGGCGGGCAGCCGCTGTGCCGCCACGCGGCGCGTGCTCTCGCGGCGGCCTACACGCCGCTGCTCGCGGTGGTGCCTCCCGGCGAGGTCGGTGAGGGAATCCGCGCGGCACTGAGCGGCCTGGAGTTTGCCTTCGTGGTCAATCCCCACCCGGAGCGCGGTCTGGCCTCCTCGTTCCGGGTGGCCGCGGGGGCGTTGCCCGGCGGCCTGGGCGGCGCGGCCTTCGCGCTGGCCGACATGCCGCTGGTAACGGCGGCGCTGCACCGGGAGCTGCTGCGTGCCTTCCGGGAGACCGGTGCGCCCGTGGTGCTGGCGGCCTACGGCGAGGGCAAGGAGGCCGTGCGCGCTCCGCCGCACCTGCTGCGCGCCGATCTGTTGCCCGCGCTGCTCACCCTGCCCGACGCCGACCACGGCCCCCGGTCGGTGCTGGCCGCCCACGCGCGCGGGGCGGTGACCTGCCATTTTCCCGCCGAACTGCTGCTGGACGTGGACACGCCGCAGGCGCTCGCGGCAGCTGTGGAACGGCTGAACCTTTGAGGTCGCCCGGCCGCGCTACCCTGGGTTCCATATGTCTGACGCTGCCCACCCTGAAATGTCTACCCCCCCACCCTCCGCAGCGCTGCTGACGCTGGAGATCGAGAAACTGGTCGCGGGCGGCCTGGGGCTGGCCCGGGACGGCGACGGCGTGGTGCTTGTGCGCGGCGCGCTGCCCGGCGAACGGGTCACGGCGCGGGTGCGCGCGGGCCGGGGCGTGCGCCAGGGCGTGGTGCAGGAGGTTCTGAATGCCAGCCCCGACCGTGTGGAGGCCCCCGAGCTGCCCACCGCCGACCTCGCCCACGCGTCCTACGCCGCGCAACTGAGATTCAAGCGCGACTTCGTGACCGAGGCGCTGATCCGCATCGCCAAGGTCCGCCACCCCGTGAACGAGACGGTGCCCAGCCCGAGCGAGTGGCACTACCGCAACGCCGCGCAGTACCTGGTGACGCCGCAGGGCCTGGCCTACCGCGAGCGGCGCGGCCGCGACCCGCTGGTGGTGCACGGCGACCCGCTGGTGATGCAGGCCATCGCGGACGTGGTGGCCCGCCTGGACCCGGCGTTGCTCGACCCGGCCACCGAAATCGCCTTCCGGGCCAGCCTGCTCACCGGCGAGGTCGTGGCCGCCGTGATCGGTGCCGGAGAGACGCGCACCTTCCTGCGCGCCAGTGACCACCTGATGAACGCCGGGGTGGTCGGGGTCTCGCTGGCGCAGCCCGCCGGACGCCGCTTCAGCGCGGGCGTGCGCCTGATCGCCGGAGAGGCGGACATCCGCGAGCAGTTCGGGCGCGTGCAGGTCAGCGTCAGCGCCACCGGCTTCGCGCAGGTCAACCCGCCGGCGGCGGGGCTGGCGTATGTGCGGGCCGCCGAACTGGCGGGTTCGGGCGAGCATGCCGTGGACCTGTACGGCGGCTCGGGCGCCATCGGCCGTCACCTGGCCCCCAACTTCCGGCGCGTGACCGTGCTGGACGCCGCCGCCGAGGCCCTGGCACGTGGGCGGCAGGACGTGGCCGAGAGTGGTGAGACCAACGTGACCTTCCGGGACGGGGACGCCGCCCGCTTCAGCGAACTGGGCACCGACGTGATCGTGGTTGATCCGCCGCGGGCCGGGCTGGAGGAGGGAGCGCGCGAGCACATCCATTCCTCCACCGCCGACCGGCTGGTGTACATCTCCTGCGATCCGGCCACCTGGGCGCGTGACGTGGGCGACCTGACCCGGCGCGGCTGGAAGCTGGGCGAGGTCACGCCCCACGACTTCTACCCGCAGACCAGCCACGTCGAGCTCGTCAGCGTGTTTAACCGCTAGGCCGCCCCCCGGCACCGCCCGCTTTCTCTGGCCGGCTGCAGCGTCCGCTCATCTTCTGCGGGCCTGCGGGGCGTTAGCGTGCCGGGCATGAGGCGGCGCGTGTGGAGTGGGGTGTTGCTGGCCGCGTCGCTGTGCGCGTGCCAGCCGCCGCCCGATCCCCGTGTTGCTGAGCTGAGCGCCCGCGTCAGCGCGCTGGAGGCCGAGGTCCGCGCTCTGAAGGCCGCCCAGCACAGTGGAGGCCCGGCGGGGGCGACGGACGCCGGAGACGTGACTGCCCGCGCCGCCGCCCAGAACTGCGCCAATGCCCTGACCCGCATGCTGGAGACCTTCCGGCAGGACAGCATTGACCGCCGGTATCCCACGCCCGCGCAGGTCGAACTGCCCGGCGCGTGTGCGGGCCAGCGCGTGAACTGGGTCACGCTGGAGGCGCAGGCGTATACCTTCAGCCTCACCGACAGGGCCGGCAAGGAACAGCTGCGTCAGCGCGGGCCGTAAGCCGGGGTGCGGACCACCGGATCGTCGGTGCGGTCCTGCTCGAGCAGCACGCCAAAGGTGGTCACCTGCGGGCCGGTGAAGCCCACCACGAAGGCCCAGACCTCCTGCGGTGCCTTCTCGAAGATGGCGCTGCGGACATACACCGCCTCCCCGCCCTGCATGAAGGTCCGCTCCCGCACCACCCGGAGTTCGGCTCCGTACTGCTCGAGGCCGGTCTTGCGGAAGGCCGTGAAGCCCTCCAGCGTGCCCCACTGTGCGCGCACTGCCGGGGAAAAGGACTGCCACAGGGGATTCAGATTGACCGCCAGGAACCCGGTCATCAGCGCCCGCCCGCGCGTCAGGGCCGCCTGTTCAGGGGCGTTTCGGGTCGCGGGACCAGTGGGGGCCGGAGAGGTGGCGGGCGTGGCCGGAATGGCCGGAGCCGGGGACTGCGCCGCCGCCGGGACCGCCGTCCCCAGGGCCAGCGTCAGGAGGGCGGGGAAGGCCGGCAGCGCTCTGGAGTTCATGCTCCAGCGTACCGGACATGGGGTGGGCCGGGCTGTCAGCGCGCCGACCATCCCGCGCATTCATGGGGTCCTGGCGCGGCTCACTTCAGCTCCTCGTGCTGGGGTGGGGCCAGCGCCAGCATCCGCTCCAGGGTCACCGCCACGCCGTCGTCGGCGTTGCTCAGGGTCGTCTCGTCCGCCGCCGCCAGGGCCTCGGGCTCGGCATTGGCGACCGCCACCCCACGGCCGGCCCAGGCGAGCATCTCGGCGTCGTTCGGGGCGTCCCCGAAGGCGAGGACCTCGCGGCGGTCCACCCCCAGCATTTTGCACAGCCGGTCCAGCCCCCAGGCCTTGCTGACCCCCTCGGCCAGCACCTCCAGAAACGGCGCGCCGCTGTGGGTCACGGCGTAGCTGCCCAGCCCCAGCGCCCCCATCTCGGCGAGCAGGGCACGCGGAGGCAGCGCCGGATGGCGCACGATGAGTTTCAGGCTCGGCCCGGTGAGCACGTCCTCCAGCGTAGAGGCCCCCATCTCGTCCGGCGCGCGCTTGTGGTCCTCGAACTGGGCCAGAGCCGCGTAGCCCTCCTGCGCCACAAAGACCTCGCCCCTTTCCCGTACGCTCGCGAACAGCACGCCCGGCACCCGCTCGGTCAGCGCCCGCGCCAGCGCCCGTTGCGCCGCCACCGGCACGTGCGCCTCGAACAGCGTCTCGCCGCTGCCCAGGTGAAGCCCGTGCGCGCCGTTGCCGCACAGGGCGTAGTCCATGAAGCCCGCCACCTCGGCAATATGCCGAATGCCCCGCGGCTGCCGGGCCGTGACCGGCACGACGTGGATTCCCGCCGCCCGCGCGGTGTCCAGCGCCCGGCGGGTGCGCGGGCTGACGCTGTGGTCGGGGCGCAGCAGAGTACCGTCCAGATCGGTGGCGATCAGGCGGATGGGGCGAGTGGCGGACCTACGGCGCGGCGCCATGGCCCCGGTCCTCCAGCACCACCACCGCCGAGGCGTGTTCCTTGGTATGGGTCAGGGTGAGGTGGGCGACCCAGCCGTGGGCCTGCATCTCGGCCCCGATTTCGGGAACGAAGGCGAGTGCCGGGCGCGTGAAGGGAAAGGGGCCGCCGGGCGTGGAGGTGCGGGTGACCCACACGTCGCGCCAGCCGTGGGGGCGCGGCCAGACCTTCTGAAAGGCCTCCTTGGCGGCGAAACGGGCGGCCAGGCTGGGGGCGGGGTCTTGCAGGCGGGCGCAGTAGGCCAGTTCCTCGGGAGAAAACAGTTTCTCCGCGCGCGTTCCCTCACGCTCCAGCATGCGGCGGATGCGCGCGATCTCGATCAGGTCATGGCCCACGGCAACGATCATGGACAGAATGCTAGCGCGTGGGCGCGGGCGGGTATCCTCGGGCGGTGACGTCTTCCGGCCCGCCCCTGTTTCCCGATACCAGCCTGCAGGATGTGGCCCGCGTGATCCGCTCGGTGGAGCCCGCGTGGCGGCAGATGGGCGTCTCCCGCGTGCGGATTTTCGGCTCGGTGGCGCGCGGCGAGGCCACCGACCTGTCGGACGTGGACCTGCTCGTGGACTTTGCGGGCGAGGCCGGACTGCTGGACCTGATGCACGTCAAGGCCCTGTTCGAGGACACCCTGCGCCGCCGCATTGACGTGCTGACCGAGGGCGGCCTCAAGCCCCAGCTGCGCCGCGAGATCCTGGCCGACGCGGTGGACGTGACCCACTTGCCCCGTCATCCGAAGTCCAGCCACCGGAGCAAGCGCTGGCGCTGGCGCGTTCACGACATTCTGGACGCCCTGGACCGCGTGCGCGACTACACGGCGGAGCATACCCTGGACACCTTCCTGGCCGATCACCGGACCCAGGACGCCGTGCTGCGCAACCTGTCCCGGCTGGGCGAGACGACCAAGTTCGTTCCGCAGAGCGTGGAGGACCGCTGGCCGGACGTGCCGTGGGCGTATCTGCGCGACATCCGCAATCTGGTGGCGCACGATTACTTCGGCATTGACCCGGCGCTGGTGTGGCACACCGCGACCTCGGAACTCGTCAACATCCGCCCCGCCTTGCAGGCGCTGGCAGACGGGGCAGAGGAGAGGAGCGGGCGCTAAGCCGGGCCGCTCAGTTCCAGCCCAGGCCCGAGCGCTCCTGCCAGTAGTGGGCCGGCGACATGGCGAGGTCGGCCAGGGCGTCCGCCTCCAGCCGCAGGTCCAGGGCCCGCAGGTTGCTGCGCAGCTGCGCCGTGGTGGTCGCTCCACTCAGAACCACGTCGGCCCACGGCTGGGCCAGAGCGGCGGCCAGCGCCACGGCGTCGGGGGTGACCTCCAGAGCCTGGGCCAGCCGGGTCAGCGCGGGCGGCGGCGTTCCCCGCGCGGTCAGGCGGCCGTTGGCGACCGTCTCCTTGACCACCACCGCCCAGCCCGCCGCATGTGCCTGGGCCAGCGCCGCGCCCGCTGAGGGTTCCAGCACGTTCCAGGTGGCCTGTACCACGCTCAGCGGGTTGCGGCCCTCCACCGAGACGTCCAGCGCCCGCCGCAGGGTCTCGGCCTGCCCCGGTCCGCTGGTGCTCAGGCCCACGCGCACGCCCGAGGCCGCGAGTTCCGCGAGCCGCGCGAGCACCCGCCCGTTTTCCAACACACCCGTCTCCAGCGTCGCGGAGTGGATCAGGTAAAGGTCCGGGGCACGGTCCAGGGCCGCCAGGGTTTCGGGCCATTGCCGCACCAGCGTGTCCAGATCATGACTCTTGACCTCGTGCGTACGGGCGTCGGTGCGCCAGTCCGCGACGTAGGTGTAGCCCCACTTGCTGCCCACCGTGGCGGTGTGTCCGCGCCCGCGCAGCCAGCCGCCCAGAAAGGCCTCGGCGCGGCCATAGCTGCGCGCGGCGTCGTAGTAGCGCACGCCGGCCGCCCACGCGGCGTCCAGGACAGTCCAGGCGTTGTCCTGCAGGGCCTGCACGTCCTTGTGGGGCAGGTCCCGGTCATGGCCCAGGTTGATGTATCCGGGCCGGCCCAGTGCGGCGAGGCCCAGGCCCAGGCGGGGGGAAGCGGGAGGCAGGAGGTTCATCTGCCTGCCCCTCTGGGCAGATCACCGGTGGGTGCGGCAGGGACGGTCAGGTGAAGGACGCTGTGCCGGGCCGGCGTGAGGCTGCACAGCGGGTGCATCACACCGAATTCAGCGTCCGGGGCCGGGTAAAGTCCATGCCCGGTATTGCTGTCTTCGTCCGCCGTTTCACGCAGGAAACTGCTGTAGGCCAGCGCGGACGTGATGGATAAATCGGCGCGTATGGCGTCGCGCAGCTGGGTGTCCATAAAGGCATCTATAGGGGTGTGGCGCTGCACATTCACTTGAGACCAGTATGGCCCACCTGACGTCAGCCACGGGGAAATGCTCCGGCCCGGTGGCCTGCCTGCGCGTCAGATTCTAGAAAGTTTGTGTGGCGATAATTGAGATCAGATAAAGAAACCGCTCATTTTTGGGGCGGGTTGGGGGACCTATGAAGGAAGCGAAGACTGCTCTGAAACCCGTCGCCTTTGACCCGCAGAACATGGAGCGGGGCGATGACGGTGACCTCTACCACCTGCCCACCCTGCGCCTGCTGCTCGCTGCCGGCCGCCTGTCTCATGACAGCGCCGGATACCGGCTGCTGATGCAGCACGCCGCGTCGTTACAGCCCCGTCTGATCGCCTGACCGCCCTTGCTGCCGCCCTCACCATTGGGGCGATGGGCGAGTATCCCGCGCCGTGTGACCGGCCGGCTTCTCTCAGGACGAGCCGCCCTGGTGTGGCCCACGGGGCAAGGGCGGCGAGGGCGCACCGACATGAATGCGCCTGCTTAGAGGCCTCACCACCAACCTAACGCTCGTTAGGTAGACTGGGGTTATCTCAGGAGGTCCCCTATGACCCAGCACAACACTCACATCATGCCCGGAGAAACCGCCGAACAGCACGCCGCCTTTGAGGCCCGCATCGAGCGCGGCGAGAAAATCGAGGCCGGCGA
Source organism: Deinococcus aerophilus (assembly GCF_014647075.1). Taxonomy (NCBI): domain Bacteria; kingdom Thermotogati; phylum Deinococcota; class Deinococci; order Deinococcales; family Deinococcaceae; genus Deinococcus; species Deinococcus aerophilus. Next base: position 62,945 of record NZ_BMOM01000012.1, read on the forward strand.
CTGGATGCCCGCCGAGTACCGCCGCCAGCTGATCCGCATGATCTCGCAGCACGCGCACTCCGAAGTGGTGGGCATGCTGCCCGAGGGCGAATGGATCGCCAGCGCGCCCAGCCTGAAGCGCAAGACCATCCTGATGGCCAAGGTGCAGGACGAGGCCGGGCACGGCCAGTACCTGTACCACGCCGCCGAGACGCTGGGCGCAACCCGTGAGGACATGATTGAGGCGCTGCTGACCCGCCGCGCCAAGTACTCCTCGATCTTTAACTACCCCACCATGAACTGGGCCGACGTGGGCATGATCGGCTGGCTGGTGGACGGCGCGGCCATCAAGAACCAGACCATGCTGGCCGGGGCCAGTTACGGACCGTACAGCCGCGCGATGGTGCGGATCTGCAGCGAGGAGACCTTTCACCACAAACAGGGCAAGGAAATGATCGTGGCCTACGCGCAGGGCACCCCCGCCCAGCGTGCGATGGCCCAGGACGCCCTGAACCGCTGGTGGTGGCCGGCGCTGATGATGCTCGGGCCGCACGACGCCGACAGCCCGAACACCGGCATCATGAGCAAGTGGGGCGTGAAGCTCAAGACCAACGATGAGGTCCGGCAGGAGTTCCTCAACGAACACGCGCCCGAACTGCTGGAGGCGGGACTGACCATTCCTGACCCCGAGTTGCACCAGGACGCCGACGGCAACTGGAAGCACGGGCCCATCAACTGGGATGAGTTCTGGGCGGTCATCAAGGGCGAGCGGGGCCTGGGCAACGAGCGCCTGGCCACCCGCCAGCAGGCCCACGACGAGGGGGCCTGGGTGCGTGAGGCCCTGCAGGCGTACACCGACCGTCAGCGGGCCGTGGCTGCGGACTAGCGGAAAACAGGTCGGGGGGCGGGCCGCAGTCCACGCATGTGGAGGCTGCGCCTGCCCACGCCCTCCTGTTGAGGTTCAGCGCTTCCGCTTTTCTTTCCGCGCCCCCAGGGCGCCCGAGGACAACCATGACCCAGTCTCCTTCACAATCTCCAACGCACGACACCCAGTGGCCGCGCTGGGAAGTTTTTAAACAGGACAGCGAGAAACGCCCGTATCAGGCGGTGGGCAGCGTGCATGCCGGCGATCCCGATCACGCGCTGCTGACCGCCCGCAATGTCTTTGTGCGCCGCCCCGCCGCCGTGAGCCTGTGGGCCGTGCGCGAGGCCGACATCCTGAGCGCCACACCCGAGGAACTCGCCGCCCATCCGGCGGTGCTGGATACGCCCGGCGAGGCCGATACGTACCACGTCGGGGTCAAGAAAACCCACAAGCGCAGCATGACCTTCGTGGATCTGGTGGGCACGGTGCAGGCCAGCGGCCCCGGTGAGGCGCTGCGGCAGGCGCAGGCCGCCCACGCCGACGCCCTGGCGTGGCTGGTCTTTCCCGAGGCGGCCATTGCCCGCACCGACGACGATCCGGGCACGGTGGAAAGCTGGTTTGCCCCGGCCAAGGACAAGACCTACAAGCAGCAGCAGTACTACGGCGTGATTGGCAAGCACGTGGGCCAGCTCAAGCGCGAGGGCCGCATGCCCCGGCGCGTGAATGAGGAGCCGCATGTGGCAGACCACAAGGTCTACGACCACCCGCACGACCAGCCCGCCCGTACCCTTGAAGCCAACGCCGCAGACGTCGAGGTAAACCCATGACCGCTCCCGCTCCCCTGACCCTCTCTGAGACGCAGCAGGCGGCCCTGATCCGCAAGCTGACCGCCCTGGCCGACGACGAGATCATCCTGGCCCAGCGCGGCGGCGAGTGGACCGGCCACGCCCCGATTCTCGAGGAGGACATCGCCCTGGCGAACATCGCGCAGGACGAACTGGGCCACGCGGGACTGTATCTGGAACTGCGCCGCGCCCTGGACGGCAGCAACCCGGATCAGCTGGCCTTTACCCGGGACGCCGCAGGGTACACCTGCGCGCGGCTCGTGGAACTGCCCCGGGGAGACTGGGCCTTTACCATGCTGCGCCAGTACCTGTACGACGCCTACGAGGCCGTGTGGCTGGACGCCGCCCGCCAGAGCAGCTATGTTCCGCTGGCCGAGGTCGCCGCCAAGGCCTTCCGCGAGGAGCGCTTTCACCTGCAGCACACGGCGCTGTGGGTCGAGCGCCTCGCGCTGGGCACGCCCGAGAGCCTGCGCCGCACCCAGGACGCCCTGAACGCCCTGTGGCCCCATCTCGGCCAGCTGTTTCAGCCGGTTGCCGGTGAAGCCGAACTGACCGGGGACGGCGTGCTGCCCGACCTGAACGCCGTCCGGGTCCGCTGGGACGGACTGGTCGTGCCGCACCTGACCGACCGCTGTGGTTTGACCTTGCCGCCCGCCGGGGCCGAGCAGCCCGGACGCGAACAGCACACCGAACATCTGGAGCCGTTGCTCGCCGAGATGCAGCGGGTCGCCCGCGACCATCCCGACGCCGAACTCTGGTAAGGAGCCCCATGACTGTTCCCCATGCCCCCCTCACCCCACAGGCCATCTGGGCCGCGCTGGACACGGTTCCTGACCCCGAGATCCCGGTGGTGTCCGTGACCGACATGGGCATGGTCCGTGACGTGCAGATCGCTCAGGACGGCGCGGTCACCGTGACGTTCACGCCTACCTTCAGCGGCTGCCCGGCGCTGCACGTCATCCGCGACAGCATCGGCCAGGCGGTGCGCGATCTGGGCGCACCGGCGGTGGAGGTCCGCAGCACCCTCACGCCTCCGTGGACCACCGACTGGATCAAGGAGGATGCCCGCGAACGCCTGCGCGAGTACGGCATCGCTCCGCCCGCCCCCGCCGAGGACGGTTTGATTCAGCTGCAGGCCGACGCCACCCGCTGCCCCCGCTGCGGCAGCTTCGACGTGCGGATGACCGGCAGCTTTGGTCCCACGCTGTGCAAGCGGCTGTATGTCTGCGACGCGTGCAAGGAGCCTTTCGAGGGCTTCAAGAGCATCTGAGCTCAGGCCGTCAGAATCAGCGGATCGCCCGTGGTCATCATGATGGTGTGTTCAAAGTGCGCGGCGATGCCCCCGTCGGTGGTGGAGATTGTCCAGCCGTCCTGCAGCGTTCGGGTACGCCAGCTGCGTCCACTGGACACCATCGGCTCGACGGCGATGACCAGCCCCTGGTGCAGCGGCTTTTTCAACGCGGGGTGGTAAAAGTTCGGTACGTCCGGCTGTTCGTGGATGGCCCGGCCCACGCCGTGGCCCTGCAGTTCACGCAGCAGGGTGAAACCACGCCGCTTCACCTCCGTTTCAATCGCCCTGCCGATCCCGTTGATCGGGCGCCCCGCGCGGGCCGCCGTCATGGCCTGTGCAAACGCGGCCTCGGCGCAGGCGATCAGGCGAGCCGCCACCGGGGAAACGGGCGGAACGGCCACCGTGGCGGCGGCGTCGGCAACATACCCCCCCACATTCGGCGTGACATCCAGGCACACCACATCACCCGCCGCGAGGGGCCGGTGTGTCGGCAGACCGTGAACGATGTCCTCGTTGACGCTGATAAACACGTTGACGGGGGCGCCGTACTCGGCCCGCGGCGCGGAGAAAGCGCCATGCTGGGTAAAAATCTGTCCGGCCAGCGTGTCCAGCTCGGCGGGTGTGACGCCGGGTTCCACGGCAGCCTTCAGGGCTTCGAGGGTCCGGGCGACCACTTTCCCCGCCAGTTTCATTCCTTTCAGATCACGCTCGTTGTTCACCGTCATACGTGAATTCTAGTCCCGCCCCGTCCTGGCCCGGCTCCATGACCGCCCTTCCTGCCGCCTGGCCCCTTTCATCTGGTGTTCCACTTCCGAACGGGCGACAGCCCGCGCGGGCCACCGCCTGCTACGCTCCCTCCAATGAAGCTTCTAGTCGTTGGCGGCGCGGGGTATATCGGGTCACACACGGTCCGGCAATTGCGGGCGGCGGGGCACGCGGTCGTGGTGCTGGACAACCTCTCCAGCGGCCACGCCGGGGCCCTGCCGGGGGATGTGGAACTCGTCCGGGCCGACCTGCTCGATTTCCCCAGCGTCAGGGCCGCGCTGGAGGCCCACAAGCCCGACGCGATCATTCACTTCGCCGCGCTGATCGAGGTGGGCGAGAGCATGCGCGCCCCGGCACGCTACTACCGCAACAACGTGGTGGGCAGCCTGAACCTGCTGCAGGCCATCGTGGAGACCCGCAAGGTGCCGCTGGTCTTTTCCAGCACGGCGGCCGTGTACGGCACCACCGACGCCGTGCCGATTCCTGAGGACGCCGCCCTGCACCCCGAGAGCGTGTACGGCGAGACCAAGCTGATGACCGAGCGCATGATCCACGCCTTTCACACGGCCCACGGCCTGCCCTACGTGATTCTGCGGTACTTCAACGTGTGCGGCGCCTCGCCTGCCGCAGACATCGGGGAGGCGCACCCCAGCCAGACCCACGTGATTGAGCTGGCGTGCATGACGGCGCTGGGACAGCGCGAGAAGATGATGATTTTCGGCGAGGACTACGACACCCCCGATGGAACGTGCATCCGCGATTACGTGCATGTGCAGGACCTCGCCGACGCGCATGTGCTGGCGGTGGAGGCGCTGCACGCCGGAAAAACGGACGCGGCCACCTACAACGTGGGGCTGGGTCACGGCTTTTCGGTCCGGGAGGTGCTGGACGCGGTGGACGGTGTGGTCGGCACGCCGATGACGCGCGAGAGCGCTCCCCGCCGCGCGGGCGATCCGCCCCGGCTGGTGGCCGACGCCACCCGAATCGTCTCGGAGCTGGGATTCAGGCCGCAATTCACCGACCTCAAGGAGATTGTGCAGACGGCCTGGAACTGGCACCGGGGGCATCCGCACGGCTTCGAGAAGTAAATTGAGGCCATGACCACAACCGACTCCCTGGACCTGTCCGCCCACATCGAGCGCGGCCTCTCGGACCTGCGCGAACTGGTGGCGCTGCAAAGCGTGTCGGCCCAGGGCCGCATGTTGCCCGAGACGGCCGACGCCGTGACTGCGCTGCTGGAAACCGAGGGCTTCAGCGTGGCGCGGTATCCCGGCCAGGTGGCCCCGGTGCTGGTCGCCGAGGCCGGCGACGGCCCTTTTACGCTGCTGATCTACAACCACTACGACGTGCAGCCCGAGGACCCGCTGGAGCTGTGGGACAGCCCGCCGTTTGCGCTGACCGAACGGGACGGCCGCCTGTATGGGCGCGGCGCCTCGGACGACAAGGGAGAATTTGTGTCGCGGCTGGCCGGGCTGCGGGCGCTGCGTGAGCGGCACGGTGGCCGGCTGCCCCTGCGGGTGAAGTGGCTGCTGGAGGGCGAGGAGGAGGTCGGCAGCCCCAGCCTGGGCGCGTTCGTGCGGGAGCACGCCGATGAACTGTGTGCCGATGGGGTGTGGTGGGAATTCGGCAGCGTGACGCCGGAGGGCCAGCCGGTCGTGTACGCGGGCCTCAAGGGCGTGGTGTGCCTGGAACTGCGCTGCCGGGTGGCGGCGGGGGACCTGCACAGCAGCACCGGCGCGGTGGTGGACAATCCGCTGTGGCGGCTGGCGCGGGCGGTGGCGAGCCTGCGCGACGCCGACGGGCAGGTCACCATTCCCGGCTTTCACGACGACGTGCGGGCCGCTTCAGAGGCCGACCGGGCAGCCATCGCCCGCATTCCCGGGCAGGGCGAGGCGCTGGTGGAGGCCTATGACGTCACGCACCGCCTGGGCACGCCCGCAGAGTTCAATGCCCGCATCAACCTGATGCCCGTGCTGAACGTCAACGGCTTTCACGGCGGCTACGGCGGCGAGGGCAGCAAGACCGTGCTGCCGGCCGAGGGCTTCGTGAAGCTGGATTTCCGGCTGGTGCCCGACCAGGACCCGGAGAAGATCGTGGCGCTGCTGCGCGCCCACCTCGCGGCACAGGGCCTGAGCGACATCGAGGTCGTGGAGCTGGAAAGCCACGAACATCCCTCGCGCAGCGACCTGAGCGCTCCCTTCGTGCAGACGGCGGTGCGGGTGGCCCGTGAGGTCTACGGCCACGAGCCGATCCTGCACCCCAGCAGCGGGGGCAGCGGCCCGATGCATCCCTTTATGGAGTACGTAGGGGCGCCGGTGGTCGCGCTGGGCATCGGCAACGTGGCGGGCCGGGTCCACGCGCCCAACGAGAACGTGCTGCGCCGCGATTTCGAGACCGGGGTGCGCTACGCCCTGGAGCTGATGGACGCGCTGGGCCAGGGCTGAAGTTCGCCCCCTTCCCCCACACACGGCGCCATTCGTGTTATGTTATTTACATAAGGAGGTCGCGTGTTACACATTGAATTCGTGACGGATCTGGGAGCGCAGGTAACGGTGGATGTGGAAGGACCCGACAAGCTGCTGGAAGTTCAGCGGCAGTACGGCCGCCTGGGCTGGACCAGCGGCACCGTGCCCGGCGGCGGCTACCAGTTTCCGCTGGACAACGAACCCGACTTTGACTGGGCCCTCATCGGGGCCCGCAAGTGGACCAACCCCGACGGTGAGGAGATGGTGATCCACAAGGGGCTGGCGTACCGTCGCCGCGAACTGGAGGCTGTGGACAGCCGCAAGATGAAGCTGCCCGCCGCCGTGAAGTACAGCCGCGGCGCGCGCGCCACCGACCCCGAGCACGTCCGCGAGAAGGCCGACGGCGAGTTCGAGTACGTGACGCTGGCGATCTTCCGCGGTGGGCGGCGCCAGGACCGCTACGCCGTGCCGGGAAGCCCGCGTGCGGCGGCCCCCGCGGCGTCCCAGCCTGCCCGGCCCGCTCCGGCCCGCCCGCAGCCGGCTCCCCGCGCCGCCCCCGAGCTGGAGGAAGGCACGCCGTTCTGAGCCGCCCCCTGCGGGGATAAAGGCAGTCTTGAATTCGCAGCATGCCCCACCGTTTCCCGGTTCACGGGTGATTACGGTGGGGCATGACCACCATCAACCTGTCGGTGCCGAAGAAGGTTCAGGACAACGCCGCCCGGGGCTTAAAGCTGCGTGACGAGTACGGCTTCGGCGGTACCGAGGTCGGCGAGCACATGGCCGAGCGGCTCGCGGCGGGCGGTGAGCTGCAGCCCGACGAGATTCGCCACGTTTCCCGGTACTTTCCGCGCCACGCCGGGGACAACCTTGAGCAGACCGGCGAGGACGGCGAAAAACCCTCGCACGGATACGTGGCGTGGCTGCTGTGGGGCGGCGACGAGGTCCGTGCGTGGAGCGAGAAGGTCACCCGGCAGCTCGACGGGGAGGACCGGGAGCCGTAATCCGCAGAGCCGCGACACCAAACGTCCAGCATCGTGCAAATCCTGCCCGCAAACCGGGGAATACGCCGGCGCTGCTTTCCCATACCCCCGTCGCGGCGCGCGTGGGGAGTCATCACGAACAGCATTCTCGGATACAGTAGGACTGTTCATACAAGCGTGGCAGGATGTCGGGGCTGGAGCGTGGGTCGCATTGAATTCTGGGCACATCGAAGCGTTTCTTGAGGAAGGACAACTTCAGTTCTGGACCCTGGACCTGCGGACGGGGGCAGTGGAGCTGCGCCGGGCGGGCGCGCGCGTGGTCACCTGGGCGGCGGCCGAGCTGGCGGTCCTGCGCGGCCTGCTGGACCCCGGCGGCTGGGAGCGGCTGCGCCGGGCGGCCCTGCGCAGCGGCGCGGGTGGAAGCGACCTGGACGTGCTGTGCGGGCTCACGGTTCCGTCGGGCCGGCGCGGGTGGGTGCAGCTCAGCGCCCAGCGGGACCCCCGGGCAGGGGCCGGAGGGCCCCGGCTGCTGGGGGTGGCGCGCAACGTCACCCGGCAGCATGCCGAATACGAGCAGCTCACCGAACACGAGGCCCAGCTCCGGGCCGTGATTGACCAGACCCTGGTCGGCATGTACATCAAGGACTGCGAGGGCCGTTTCGTGCTTGCCAATCCCTACATGCGCCGGATCGCGGGTGCACTGGGGCCGTCCCTGACGGGCCGCCGGTCCCAGGAGGTGTTCGATCTGACCGGGGTGCCCGGCATCGCAGCGATGGACCAGGAAGTGCTGAGCACCGGCCGGTCGCTGCGGCGGGAGGTCAGCCTGGAGGAGGGGGGACAGGCGCGTACCCTGCTGTTCACCAAGGCCCCGTACTGGAAGGGGGGGCAGCTCTCGGGGATCGTCGGGTTCATGCAGGACATCACGCGCCAGAAGGACCTGGAGCACCGCGCGGTGGAACAGGCGCGCGAGCTGGAGGCGCGGGTGCTGGAGCGCACCGAGGAACTGCGGCGGGCCAACGATCTGCTGCGGTTCCAGGCCACCCACGATGACCTGACTGGGCTGCCCAACCGCCGCTACTTTCTGGGCGCGCTGCAGGACATGCTGACGCGGCGCAGCGGGGAAACGCTGCCCGGGTTTGCCCTGTTGTTGCTGGACATGGACGGCTTCAAGCGCATCAACGACCGCTTTGGCCACGCGGCCGGGGACGTCTTGCTGCGGCAGTTTGCCCAGCGGCTGGCGCTGACCCTGGAGGGGGAGGCCAAACTCGCCCGGCTGGGCGGCGACGAATTCGTGATCCTGATGCCGGGGGCCGACCGGGCGCAGGCCAGCTTGCAGGTCGAGCGCATCCTGGGCACCCTGCAGCTGCCGTTTCTGGTGGAGGGCCGCGACCTGCAGATCGGCAGCAGCATCGGCATGACGCTTCCCTCCAGCCCGCTTCTGAGCGCAGAGGACTGTCTGCGGCAGGCCGACATCGCCATGTACCGGGCCAAGGCCACGAACCGGGGCCGCATGCAGGTGTTCGAGCCGTGGATGCTGGGCCGCCACACCCTGCTGCTGAGCCTGCAGACCGACCTTCAGGATGCCGCGCGGCTGGAGCAACTGACCCTGCAGTATCAGCCGGTGGTGTCGCTGACCGACGACACGGTGCGCGGCGTCGAGGCGCTGGTGCGCTGGCAGCACCCCGAACACGGACAAATCAGTCCTGGGGAGTTCATCGCTCTGGCCGAGGGAACCGGCATGATCCGCGAGATTGACCTGTGGGTGCTGCGCCGGTCGTGCCGGGCCATGCTGCCGCTGGTCCAGGCCGGTCGGCTGGCCAAGCTCAGCGTCAACTTCTCGCCGCGCCATTTCGATCAGCCGGGCCTGCCCGAGCAGATCGCCGCCATCCTTTCGGAGACCGGTTTTCCTCACCACGCGCTGGTCGTCGAGATCACCGAGGGGGTGTTCATGCGCCGGCACCGGCTGGCCAACGTGATGCTGCGCGAGTTGCTGCGCCAGGGCGTGGGCGTCGCGGTGGATGATTTCGGCACCGGATACTCCTCGCTGAGCTACGTGCAGCGGCTGCCCCTGAGCGACATCAAGGTGGACCGCTCGTTCGTGGCCGCCGCCGCGCAGTATCCCGGCATCATCCGCTCGATTGTGGACCTTGCCCTGGGGCTGGACATGACCGTGGTGGCCGAGGGGGTCGAAACCCCCGAGCAGCTGGAGGTGGTGCGCGCCCTGGGCTGCGACTATGCCCAGGGCTACCTGCTGAGCCGCCCGCTGTTGGGGCCGGACCTGATTGCCTGGCTCGATGCCCGCGACGCCGCCGCAGAAGCCGTGGAAGAAGTTCAGCCGGCCAATCTGGGCACCGCCCTGCCCTGAGCGCCCGCCCGCCGGGCGGCTATCCTCGGCCCATGCCGCTGCACCCCGACCTGTTTGTGCCCACCCCCGAGGACTGGGAACGCCTTTCGCCCGAGGAACTGGCCGCGCGCCTGAACGGTCCGCAGGGCCAGGGGTTGGCCGGCACGCTGGGAGCGCGGCTGGGCATCACCTTTCTCAGCGTGACCCGTCAGCGTCTGTTGGCCCGCATGCCGGTGGAGGGCAACCGTCAGCCCGGCGGGCGGCTGCACGGCGGCGCGAGTCTGGCCCTGGCCGAGGAGCTGGCGAGCATGGGAGCGTGGATGAACCTGGACCCCCGCCGGCAGGTGGCGGTGGGGGTGGACCTGAACGGCACGCACGTCCGGGGGGTGGTGGCCGGCGACTTCGTGACCGGCGAGGCGACGCTGGCCTACCGGGGCCGCAGCGTGATGGTCTGGACCGTGGAGGTCCGAGACGGGCGGGGCCGCGTGAGCAGTCTGGCGCGCTGCACCTGCCACGTGGTGCCGGCAAGCTGAGCCGCAGGCCGCGGGGAAGGGCGAACACTGTATTCGTCCCCGCACCCGTTTAACCCCGTACCCGTTTAACCCAGCGCCCGGCTGAAGCTGTTCGAGGCCCGCAGTTTCATGTCCTCGATGGCGTTCCAGTCGGGAGTGACCCGCCGCAGCGTTTCATCGACCAGCCGGTCCACCTCGGGGGTGGTGGAGTGCACCGGGGCGCCGGCATCGGCGCAGAACCCGCGGACCTTGGGGTCGTAGGCAACGCCGGAAAACGGTGTGCCGGCGGCAGCGGCCAGGATCACCGCATGCAGGCGGACGCCGATCACGTACCCGCTGCGGGCAATGGCGTCCAGCGCAGCCTGGGGGTCGCGGGTGCTGATCACGTGGTTGGCGCCCAGGGTGTGCGCGGCCTCATCGTCGTGCGCGGGCATCAGGCTCAGCGCCGTGACGTGGCGCCCCTCCAGGCGCAGGCGGCGGGTGACCTCCTGCAGAGCGGGCAGCGCCTCGGTGACGTCGCCGCGTGGGGCGATGATCACGTCCTGGCCGACCCGGGAGAGTTCCGGAGTGGGCCGCAGCAGCAGCGCCGGGTCACCGCCCAGCTCGCCGCGCAGGCCCAGCTGTTCCAGGGTGTTCAGGCTGCCCTCATCACGCACGATGATGCGCAGGCCTGCCAGGGCGGCGGCCACCCGGCGGCCCCCTTGCGGCGAGAGCGGCCCGACGCTCTGGTTGAAGATCACCACCCGTTTGCCCAGCAGCCGGGCCAGCCGGATCACGCCCAGGTAGTACGTCAGCGTGCGGGCGCTGGTGCGGTCCTGCAACAGGCCGCCGCCGCCGCTGAGCAGCACCCGCGAGCGGGCCACCGCGAGCAGCAGCGCCGCCGGATTCATGCGCGGGGCCGCCTCACAGCCGTAGGTCTGGGCGGTGTCGTGCGGGGTGTTCGAGAGCAGCAGCGGGGTCAGTCCCCGCGTCTTGACCTCGCGGACGATGGACAGCGCGATGGCCTCGTCCCCGGTGTTGCCAAAGCCGTAGTAACCGCTGACGGCAACCCGGCTCATGCGCCCACCTCCGGCGCGGCGCGGCGGCCGGTGCCGGAGCCGCTCCACAGCCGCATGCCGAGCCGCAGGGCCCAGATGGCGACCACGCCCATCAGCAGGCCCAGGCCCAGGCCCAGGAACACGCGGGCCGCGCTGATCAGCAGCGGGGTGTGAAAGTGCGAGAAGGTGTTGAGGATGCTCGACTGGCCCACCACCCCGGCCAGGATCAGCAGGCCGCTGAAGTACCCCGGCAGCGTGCCGCTGAGGCCGAGCAGGGCCAGCGGATGCGCGGCGATCTCCTTGAAGCGTGGGCGGATGATCGAGTCCTGTACGTCGCGCCGCAACGAGGTCTCGAAGTCGCTGACCTGACCGCCGGTGGTGTTGCCCCGGCGGTCAAACACCAGCGAGAGAAGCAACAGACCCAGACCCATCACGGCCACGTCGCCCAGCCGGATGGGCGCGCTGTACAGATCGGAGATGGTCTTGCGGATGTCCTGCCGGGGCAGGAAGCTCAGGGCCACCAGCGTCAGCGGCAGCAGCAGCGTTAAGCCCACGCCGCGGAAGGGGGCCAGGCCCAGGGTGCTCTCGCGGCTGGCCCCCAGCGCCGAGACGAACAGCACGCCGGTCAGGCTCAGGCCCGTCGCCAGGAACCAGTCCGTGACCCGCGAGCGCCTCAGGATCAGGCCCAGCGCGGGAAAGCTGACGGCCGCGATCAGGGCCGCGCTCTCGAAGGGATGCAGGGTGTTCAGGCCGACGGCGAGTAGCGCCGTGAACCCGGCGGCGAGCAGCCCCAGCCGCGCGAGCGGGTAGCTCAGCCCAAGCAGCAGCAGCGCCGCCAGCGGTCCCACCATGCTCAGCGCCTGCAGCAGCGGGCTGGGGGTGAAGAAGGTGACCTGCGGGCTGCCGATGCTCACGCCCGAGCGCCCGAGCAGGCTCTGGGTGCGCCGCAGCATGTCCTCGGTCTCGTTGATGGTCGGGTAGGGCCGCAGGTACAGCAGCCGCATGCCGCGTTCGCGCGCTGCGAGGTTGTACTTGCTCGCCACGTCCAGCGGATCAAGTTTGTTCTGGTAATCGGGCGACAGTGCAAACAGCCTCACCCCGCCGTGCGTGCGGACCAGGGTATCCAGGCCCCTCTGGATGTTGCTCTCGATGATCGCCGGAAGCCGCGCGCCCAGGGCAGTGTTGACCTGCGCGAGCAGTTTCGGGGTGCGCGCCCCGATCACCTCATCGCCGGTAAAGGCGATAAAGGGCACGTCCGGCCAGTCGGCACCCACCCGGGCCGCCGGCACCGCGTCGTCCTGATAGGGCCGGTACACAAGGACCAGCCCCTGCTGCTTGAACGCGTTGATCCGTTCGGTGTCCGGTCCGGCCGGCAGGTAGCGGGGGTCGCTGGGCCACTCCACCCAGGTCTGCCCCCCGATGCGGACCTCACGGGTGGGGATGGTGTAGCGGGCGCGCAGCGCCGCAGCGATCTCGGGACTGGCCGCGCGCATGTACACAGCGTTCGTCCTGACCCCCTGGTCCGGAAAGTCCGCCGCGAGGTCCGAGCCGTTTTTCAGATAGACCTCGCCGCGCTGTTCCCGGCTGGCGACGGTGTCCTCATACAGCGCGACCCCGTTGACGCCCAGCGCCCGGTAACGGTCGAGCAGCGCCTGCGGTTCCAGGCCCGAGCGGCGGGCCTGCGTGACGAGTGCCGGATAGTCCATGACCAGCGCCGCCGTTTTCTGGGCCTGCTCGTACTGCACGCGCTGCACAGCCAGAATCAGCGCCGGAATCAGCGACAGCACGATCAGGCCCAGCAGCATCCGGGTCCAGGGATGGCGCGAGGCGGGCGGCAGCGTGGGTCCCGGCGCCGCGGGGGGCGTGGCCGGGGTGGGGGTGGGGCGCGGGCGGATCGGGTCGGTCACAGGCACATCCTAGAGGGCAGAAAGAGGACAAGAGGGACGGCGGAAAACATCACAAAGCGCACCAGCGTAGGCCCTTCCCACGCCGCCCCGCGTCCACCGAAGGAAGGAGGCGGCGTGGGAAGGGCCGGGGCCGCGCCGTTACACCGTGGCGCGGATGCGGGCCGTGAGCATGTCCAGCGCCGGCTCGTTCATGCCGCCGTGCGGAATGATCACATCGGCGTAGCGCTTGGTGGGTTCCACAAAGCTCAGGTGCATGGGCCGCACGAAGTCCAGGTACTGCTGGATCACGCTCTCGGGGGTGCGTCCGCGTTCCTGGGTGTCGCGCTGCAGCCGCCGGATAAAACGCACGTCCGCGTCGGCGTCCACGAACACCTTGAGGTGCATCCGGCCGCGCAGCGCCTCGTCGTACAGCGCAAAGAAACCCTCCAGCACCACCACGCTGCCGGGCAGCACGGTGGTGGTCTGCGGCGAGCGGGTGTGCTGCGTGAAGTCGTACTCGGGCATGTCGATGGGCACCCCGGAGAGCAGGGCGTCCAGATGGTCGCGCAGCAGCGCCCAGTCGAAGGCGGCCGGGTGGTCGTAGTTGGTCTTCAGCCGCGCCTCGAAGGGAATGTCATCCTGGCTGCGGTAGTAGTTGTCCTGATTGAGCACCGCCACGCCCTGTACGCCCACCGTCTCGATCACCCGCCGGGTCACGGTGGTCTTGCCGCTGCCCGATCCGCCCGCCACGCCGATCACGAAGGGAGAGGTCACCGCGCACCTGCGGCATGGGAGGCAACGGGGAGGAGGAGACGGGAAGCGTGCAGACGCACGGCGTGGAACGTGGAGGTCTGGGTCATGGGTCCTTTCAAGCCCGGCCCAGGCTGCCGATCAGTTCGATGCGGCGCTCGGCCATCTTGCGGGCGACGAGGTGGGGCGGTTTGCTGTACTGCTCGGCAACGTGGGTGATGCGGCTGACGGTCTGGTACACCTGCTCGGCCGCCGCGTTCATGTCGGCCCCGGTGGCCGCGGCGATCAGGCCGGCCGAGTTGACGGCGAAGTCGGGCATGTACACGATGCCCGCTTCCTTGACCGCCGCCTCGCCCCGGAGCGTCAGGGGATGGTGCTCGCCGCCGGCGATCAGGCGGCACTGCAGGCGCGGCACGTCGGCGCTGTGGATGCTGTGGCCGTAGCCGCACGGCGCGAAGATGTCACACGGCACGTCCAGCGCGCTGCTGCACGGCACGACCTCCACGCCGCTGAGGTCGTCGGCCAGCGCCTGGGCACGTTCGGGCCGGTCGTCCGAGACGGTCAGGCGTGCGCCCTCGCGGTGCAGGTGGGCGGCCAGCGCCCGGCCCACCGCGCCCACGCCCAGAATCGCCACCCGCACGCCGCGCATGCTCTCGGAGCCCAGCGCGAAGCGGGCGGCGGCCTTCATGCCGCGGTACACGCCGTAGCCGGTCACGCTGCTGGTATCGGTGTTCATGCCCAGCGTGGCGGGCGTTTCCTGGGCCACAAAGGCGATGTCGGCGGGCGTGACCCCGATGTCCTCGGTGAGCACCACCCGCGAGGCCAGCGGCCGCGCCTGCCGCCCCAGCGCCCGGAACAGCGCCTCGCGCGCATGCGGGTCGTCCACCCGGGTGTCGGGCATCATGATCACGCAGGCCCCGCCGCCGTAGTTCAGGCCGGCCAGCGCCGCTTTCAGGGTCAGGCTCTCGGACAGGGCCAGGGCGCCGCGCACCGCAAGTTCCTCGTCCTGCTCGCGCAGCCGCACGCCCGCGATGGCGGGGCCCAGAATGGTGGAATGCACCGCCAGGGCCGCCTTCAGGCCGCTGGGCGCGTGGTGAAGAAGCGTCAGGCTCTCGTGCCCGCGCGACTGCATCTCCTCGAGTATCAACATCGTCGCTCCTGTGCTGCGTCCTTCCCGGTGCATTGCCCTCCGGGACGCGGCGAACGTTCCGCAGGGTAGCACTCCCCACCGCCGCCCTCCTGTGACTTTTTGCGGAGTGGCGGGGCGGCCCGGGCGGCGCCGGAACATGCCCCCTTCCGGCCCTCAGGGTGGCGCACTGAAAGAACGCTGTCAGACCCCGCCCGGCACTCTGCGAGCATGACTGCACCCGCGCCGACCCCCTGGCCTGTCTTACGGACCACGGCGGCGCGCGTGGCGGGGTCGTCCGCGTTTCATTCACTGGGCGCGCGAAGGGGGAATTGAATGGAACAGATTGCGCCGCTTGCCAGAATCCTGGCGGAAGCGAACGGCATTGAATGGCAGAGGTTGCAGGGGTCCGGCGAGGGCGGCACGATCGTCGAGCAGGACATTCTGAACTACCTCACGCGCATCATGAGCGGAGAGGAGGAGCCGCCCTCGACCCCGGTGGACGCCATTCCCGACGGCTGGACCGGCGACGAGCAGCTGCCGCCCGGCATGTTCAGCGCCGACATGCTCAGCCAGGCCGGGGTGGACAGTGACATCGCCGCCTTCGTCGAGCAGTCGCGCCCGGTCACGCCGCAGGCCGCCGCTCCCGACAACGAGGCCCTGGAATTCGAGCTCGATGATGCCGACGGCGACGACCTGAGCGCCGCGCCGGCCCAGCCGGAACCCGCCCGGTTTGTGGACGAGCAACCCGGCAACCCGACCTCGCCCGACCTGATCGCCCCGGACCACGCCCGCGCTCCGCTGGCGGCGGCCATGCCCGAAGTCGTCGCGGTACCCGAAGTCGCCGCGCCGGAAGTCGTGGCCCCCGCGCCCGCCGCCCCGGCCCGCGCCCCCATGGGCCTGGGCAACCTGCTCTCGCAGCTGTACCGCAAGGACAAGGCCCCCGAAGCGGCTCCGGCCGAGGTCGTTCCAGCCGCAGTTATTCCAGCGGCAGCGGCTCCGGTCGTGACGGCTCCCGAACTGCAGGTGGCGCCGCCCGTGACCGAGCCTGCCGCGCCCCAGCCGGTGCTGGCCGAGGCTTCTGACGTGGCTGCCGAAGCGGCCGAGGAGACTGTCGAGGCGGCGCCTGCCCCCAGTGCGCCGGAGCAGGCCGAGCCCGAGGCCTCCACGCCCGAAGCGCCCGAAGTTGCAGAGCCCGAAGGCACAGAGCCCGAAGTCATCGATACCTACGCTGCCGAACACGACCAGGGAGCTGCGGACACGAGTGCCGAGGCTGCCCCTGAGACCCCCACCTCTGAACCGGACGCGCCCGCCGGAGCGCAGCCGCTGGAGGCGGTGCCCCACCCCGCCGCTGTGCCCACCCTGATCTCTGTGCCCACCCCGGTCGCTGCGCCTGCCGGAGCCGTGTGGTTCGGCACCTACCTGCGCCGCGACGCCGTGGTCGGAGCGGCCGACGACCTGCGCACGCAGCTGTCCGAGGCGCTGGATCAGGACGTCTCGCTGGCCTTCCTGGTGGCGCGCGCTGCCGGACGCCATGCCGGCCTGCTGAACCTGGGCAGCGTGGCGCTGCAGGGCGAGGACGGACAGGCCCAGACCGTACAGGACGGCGCGCTGCGCGACGCGGTCGCGGTCCTGGGCGGCGGCCACGCCGGCACCCCCGATCTGCTCGTCGTGGACGCTGGAGCGCTGGGTCTGGACGAACTGCACTACCCCCACACCGTGACCCTCAGCGTAGGCCGCGTCCGGGACGGCGCCGCCGCCCTGACCCTCAACGGCGATGTGGACGCCCGTCAGGCCGCGCAGTTCCTGGGCCGTGTGGCCGAGGCCCTGGAAAAACCCATCGCGCTGGTGCTGTAACCCCACCTTCCCCGGGCAACTCGGGCCCGCCGGTGAACGCCCACCTCCCTGACCGGGGGTGGGCGTTCTCGCCGTCTGCCGGGCGTCCCGGGAGGCCTCCGCTGCGCCGCGCCCACCGCCTATGCTGTCGGGCATGAGTCTTTCCGATGCGCCGGCCCCCGAAGCTGCGGTCCCTGACCTGTCCGTGCCCACCTCCCTGCTGAGCATCCAGTCGTGGGTGAGCTACGGGCATGTGGGCAACGCCGCCGCCGTCTTTCCGCTGCAGCGGCTGGGCTTTGAGGTCTGGGCCATCCACACCGTGCAGTTTTCCAACCACACCGGCTACGGCGCGTGGACCGGCGCGGTGTTTCCGCCCGAGAACATCGCCGAACTGATTGACGGCATCGAGGCGCGGGGCGTGCTGCCGCAGTGCGCGGGCGTGCTGAGCGGCTACATGGGCAGCGGCGGCACGGTGGCGGCGGTGGTGGAGGCCGTGCGCCGGGTGCGGGCCGTCAATCCGGCGGCGCTGTACTGCTGCGACCCGGTGATGGGCGACGTGGGCCGCGGCGTGTTCGTGCGCCCGGAACTGCCCGACCTGATCGCCGCGCAGGCGCTGAGTGCGGCCGACATTCTGACGCCCAATCAGTTTGAGCTCGAACTGCTGACCGGCCAGAGCGTGCGAACCCTGGAGGAGGCCCTGGCGGCGGCGGCGGCGCTGCGCGAACGGATGCACCCGGGGGGGCCGCGCATTGTCCTCGTGACCAGTCTGGTGCGTGGGGACGCCCCGGCCGACAGCATCGAGACGCTGGCCGTGACCGGGGACGGTGCGTGGCTGTGCCGCACGCCGCTGCTGCCGCTGGACCCGCCGCGCAACGGCACCGGGGACGCCATCGCTGCGCTGTTCTTCGGACATTACCTGCAGTCGGGCGAGGTGACCACGGCCCTGCAGCGGTCCATGGGGGCGCTGTACGGTCTGCTGGAGCGGACCCACCGGACGGGCAGCCGGGAGATCGCGCTGATCGCCGCGCAGGAGGAATTCGTGCGGCCCAGCCACACTTTTACGGTTGATCAGGTGGGCTGAGGTGGGGGTCGGGGTGGATACATGAGACCCGACTACAGGTCAATTCAGGATCGGCGCAACGAGGTTTTCAGACCTTCTCATGTGGGCTGTAGGGGGGGCGGGCACAGTGGGTGACATGAAACACATTCTGTTCCCAACGACTGCCCAGGCTGACGCCTTCATCTCGGATCTGCAGGACAAGGGCGTGGTTGCTCCGACGCTGGGCCGCTCGACCTACAACCGCCACAGCGAGCTGTCCGGCACGGCGGCCGCGGGCAGCGACACCCGCACCTACGACAGTGACGCCTATGACAGTGGCCCCAGCGCCGCCGCCGAGGACGCCGGTGCGGGCGCCGTGAAGGGTACCGGCGTGGGCGCCGTGGTGGGCGCAGGCGCGGGTCTGCTGGGCACGGCGGGCACCGTGGCGGGCGTGGGCGCCACGGTGGCAACCGGCGGCCTGGCCATCCCGGTGATCCTGGGCATGGCGGCGTTGGGTGCGGGCGTAGGCGCCGCTGTAGGTGCAGCGGGCGGCGCGGCCGGGGTCGACGAGAACCACGACGGCCGGACGGCAGACGATGACCGCGATTACGGCACCTACGGCGTGAACGACGATTACTACGACCGCATGCACAGCACCGTCAACGGCGGGGGCCGCGCCGTCGCCGTCGAGGATGACGTGCCGTACGATGTGGTGGCCGAGGCGGTCAAGCGCCACGGCGGCGAGTTCGTCGACGAGAACACCATCGACGCCCGTCGGATGTAAACACCTTCTTCCAGGCTCTATCCATCGGCAGCCCGCCACGACCTGAGATCGTGGCGGGCTGCCGTGATGCGTTGAATCCGGTTTCAGGGGCGGTGATTGGGGGGCAGCGCCACACGTTTGAACCAGAAGTTGCCCAGCGAGCGCACCACTTCCACAAAGTCGCCGATGCTCACCGGTTTGGGGATGTAGGCGTTGGCATGCAGGTTGTAACTGCGCCAGATGTCGCTCTCGGCGCGGGAGGTGGTCAGGACGATCACCGGAATGTTGCGCAGCTCCTCATCGAGCTTGAGGATGTCCAGCACTTCCAGCCCGCTCATGCGCGGCATGTTCAGGTCCATCAGCACCACGTCCGGGCGGGGCACGTCCGCGTAGTGCTGCTCACGGCGCAAGAAGGCCAGCGCGTCCACGCCGTCGCGGGCGTGGTGCAGGTGGTGCGGAAAGTCGGCCTCTTCGAAGGCTTCCTGGGTCAGCAGGACGTCAGCGGGGTTGTCCTCAACCAGCAGGATATCAATGGGTTTCATGGGCGTTCCTCTAGGAGAGCATCCGGAGGAGCTGGATGCGGTGGGTGGTTTGAAGCGTTCGGGCAGCCCAGCGTATGATTTGACCAGGTTGCCCGGCGCTGCCGCCGTACCCTCCTGTGCCATTCAAGCGCTGAAATACGCCGGAGATGCGTGCATGATACTGCGCTTTGGTGGCGTTGCCCCTGTGCGCAAGCAAAGCACCTGATGGGGGCGTATTTCACACGCTCTACACACTGGCGGCGGGAACGTGGGCTGGCCGGTTTCCGGGTACTGCCTTCCAGACAGGGCGGGGAGCTTCCCTCCCTGCCACCAGGAATTTTGAACCGGGTGCAGTGGCCTGGGCTACACTCCGGATATGACATACCACAGCGTGGGCCTGACACGTGCAGGCGAGGTGGCGACCCTGACCCTGAGCGCCAAGATGGGCAGCATGGGGCCGGACTTCTGGCGCGAGGTGCCGCAGGTGCTGCGCGAACTGGAGGACGCGCGCGTGCTGATTGTGCGCGGCCAGCAGATTTTCAGCGCCGGTCTGGACGTGAAGGCCAACGCTGCCCAGATCGCTCCGGTGCTGGGCGACCCTGACGGGTTCGCGGCGGTTGTGGCACAGATGCATGCCGTCACCGAGGGTCTGGCGGCCCTGTCCATTCCGGTGATCGCTGCCGTGCACGGCTGGTGCATCGGTGCGGGGCTGGAATTGATCAGCGGGGCCGACATCCGCCTGTGCAGCGCCGACGCCCGCTTTAGCTTGCCGGAGGTTCGGCTGGGGATCACTGCCGATCTGGGGGGATTGCAACGTCTGCCTGCCCTGATCGGACGGGGCCGGACCGCTCATCTGGCCCTGACGGGTGAGCCGATTGACGCCAATACCGCTGAAATCTGGGGCCTGGTTACGGAAGTGCTGGACACCCCCGAAGAGCTGTTTGCGCGGGCGGATGAGATGGCGGCCCACCTCGCTGCCCTGCCGCCCAGGGCCCTGGAGGGCACCAAGCGCACGCTCAACGATGATCTGCCGCATGCCCGCAGCCTCGCCAACGCCGTACAGTGGAACGCACAGCACATGACGCTGGACGGATTGCAAAATGCCCTGAAGAAGTAGGGCACAGGCGAGAGGAGGCCACACTTCTGAAGCCGCGCTGCCTCTCGCCTCGGTCCACGACCCCCATTCATCACCCCCAAAGGAGCCCCCATGACCTCAGCCCCGCAACAGCTCAGCCCTGGCACCCCCGAGTCCACCTTTCGTCCCGACCTGCTGGCGGGCAAGCACGCGCTGATTACCGGGGGCGGCAGCGGCATCAACCTGGGCATTGCCCAGAGTTTTGCGGCGCATGGCTGCGCCGTGACCATCCTGGGCCGCAACCTGGAGAAGGCGCAGCGGGCCGCACAGGGCATCGTGGACGCCGGCGGGCGGGCCACCGGGGTCAGCGCGGACGTGCGCGACTACGTGGCGCTGGAGGCGGCGGCGGCGCAGGCCGTGCAGGCCCACGGTGACTTTGACATCGTGCTCGCGGGGGCGGCCGGCAACTTTCCGGCGCCGGTGGACGGCATCAGCCCCAACGGTTTCAAGACGGTGGTGGACATTGACCTGCTGGGCACCTACAACACCATCAAGGCGGCCGCTCCCCACCTGAAGACCCCCGGCGGCAGCGTGCTGAGCATCAGCGCCTACGGCATTCCGGTGCCCATGCAGGCGCATGTGGTGGCGGCCAAGGCCGGCGTGGACGCCCTGACGCGCACCCTGGCGGTGGAGTGGGGCCTGCGCGGCATCCGCGTGAACGCCATCATTCCCGGCCCCATTGACGGCACCGAGGGCATGGCACGGCTGGCCCCGGATGAGGAAAGCCGCCGCCGGGTCGCGGGCAGCGTGCCCCTGGGCCGCATGGGCGTCCCGCAGGACATCGCCAACGCCGCGTTGTTCCTCGTCTCGGACGCGGCCAGCTACGTCACCGGCGTGATTCTGCCGGTGGACGGTGGGCAGAACATGCTGGGCGGCGCACCGCAGTACCAGACCTTCCAGGCCATGGGGTTTGGAAGCAAGAAGGACTGAAGGCTGACCGGTCGCCCAAGCGCTGAAATGAAGGGGCATATATGCCCCTTCGTTCCTGACAGAGCAGCGCTTCTTTGCTCACTAAACTCATAATCTAGAATTGGAATATGAGGAGTACACAGGAGGTCCACCATGACCCGCGCTGCCCCCGCCCGCCTGAGCGATGACAACCTGATTCTGGACACCGACAGCTACAAGAGCAGCCACTTTCTGCAGTACCCGCCCGGAACGACCCGGCTGTTCTCCTATCTGGAGTCGCGCGGCGGGCGGTATCCGGTCACGCGCTTTTTCGGCTTGCAGTACATCCTCGACCGCTACCTCACGCGCCGCGTCACCGCCGGGATGGTGGAAGAGGCCCGAACGCTGATTGAGGCACACGGCGAACCGTTTCCGTATGACGGCTGGATGCGGGTGGTGGAGCGTCACGGCGGACGGCTGCCGCTGGAGGTGCGGGCGGTGCCGGAAGGCAGCTTGGTGCCCATCCACAACGTCCTGATGAGCGTGACGAACACCGATCCCGAGCTGCCGTGGCTGGTGGGCTGGTTCGAGACGATGCTGATGCGGGTGTGGTATCCCATCACGGTCTGCACGCAGAGCTGGCACATCCGCCAGATCATTGCCCGGGCGCTGGAGCAGACCTGTGACGCTCCCGAGGCGGAACTGCCCTTCAAGCTGCACGACTTCGGCAGCCGGGGCGTAAGCAGCCGCGAGAGTGCGGGTCTGGGAGCGGTGGCCCACCTCGTGAACTTTCAGGGCAGCGATACCCTGGAAGCCCTGCGGGTTGCCCGCAACCACTACGACGCCGACATCGCGGGCTTCTCCATTCCCGCTGCCGAACACAGCACCATCACCAGCTGGGGCAAGGAACACGAGGTAGACGCCTACCGCAACATGGTCACGCAGTTCGGCAAGCCGGGCAGCATCTACGCCGTGGTGAGCGACAGCTACGACCTGAAGCACGCCATCAACACCCACTGGGGCGAAACCTTGCGCCAGCAGGTGATCGAAAGCGGGGGAACGCTGGTGGTGCGCCCGGACAGCGGCGATCCTCCGGCCATGGTGCGGCTGGCCGTGCGCGCGCTGGCCGCCAAGTTCGGCACCACCGTCAACAGCAAGGGCTATCAGGTCCTCAACCATGTGCGCGTGATTCAGGGCGACGGCATCGACGAGGAAACCATCACCCAGATTCTGCAGAACCTGCTGATTGACGGCTTCTCGGCCGAGAACGTGACGTTCGGCATGGGCGGCGCGCTGCTGCAGAAGGTGGACCGCGACACGCAGCGCTTTGCCTACAAGGCCAGCGCGGGGGTCATTGACGGCGAATACCGGGGCATCTACAAGGACCCGGTGACCGATCCCGGCAAGCGCAGCAAGGACGGCGTGCTGGATCTGGTCATGGAGAATGGCCGCATAACCACCCGCGCGTACTACACTTTTGATACGAACTTTCCCGACTCCCTGATGCGAACGGTGTACTGCGACGGAGAATTGCTGATCAGGGACAGTCTGGAGGACATCAGGGGACGGGGATAAACAGTTCCACACACAGTACTGGCGGGGCCCGCATGGTTTTTCCAGAAAGTGGCGTTGTGCCTGAACTGGGGTCTCTGTGAACGCCCTGACCCCCCTCCTTCCGGCCCTGCACACCCTCGAACCCTTGGGTCTCTCGCGCATTGCCGTTCAATCGTGGTCGGCTTCGGCCAACCCTGAGCAGGCGGGCCGCCTCGCCCGGTACCTGGAGGCCGAGTTTCACGCACTGGCCGGTGACTACGCGGACAGCGTGGACCACGCCTATCTGCGTTCCAATGCCTTCCGGGCCAATGTGGTTCAGGCGGTGCGCGCGGCGGAAGTGGCCGAGTCGGAGGCCAAGCTGCGTTTCATTGCCCGCGCCCTGGCCGGCTGCCTGCTGAACTTTCCACCCCCCATCCCCGACAGGTTTCAGACGCTGCGAATCATCGAGGGCCTGTCGGACCGGGAAACGCACGTCTTTGTGGGCCTGTTCGGGCTGCTCGACCCCCTGGACCCTTTTGAAGACCGTATCTCCGTGAACAGTACCGTGACGGTGGCGGGCCTGACCCGTCAGGAGTTCGCCTCGGCGTTGCTGGGGCTGGGGCAGTTGGGTTTGGTGGTGCGGGAGGACGTGGGCTGGAAGCTGACGGCATTGGCCCGGCAGGTGGCGGTGCTGACGCGGCTGGAAGGGGACGGGTTGTAGCGCAGCACGGTTGTAGCCTGGAACCGCTTCAGCCCTGACCCGAGCGCCGGGAGGGTCCAGACGCTTTCCTGGGTCCCCTCGCCCTGACCCGCTCGTATACCCCGGCGAGTGCCCGCGCGCGCACGTTCAGGTCGTACTGCGCCGCGCTGGCCCGCGCCCCGTTCTGAAGGGCAGCCACATGGTCCGGGTGCAGGGCGTACAGCAGACCGTCGGCCAGGGCGTCGGCGGTGGGGTCGCGCACCGTGCCGTTCTCGCCCTCATGGATCAGGTCCAGCGCGGCGGGGCTGCGGGCGGCGACCAGCGGCGCTCCGGCGGCCAACGCCTCGATCATGCTCATGGGCAGCACCTCGCTGGTGCTGGCCGTCAGGAAAGCGTCTGCCGCGGCCAGGGCTTCGGGGACGCGGGCGTAGGGCAGCGGGCCGGTAAAGGTCACGCCCTCGGGCGCACGGGCGGCGGCCCCGGCCGCACTCGGGCCGTCACCCACCACCAGCAGGCGCAGTTCCGGGCGGCTGGCCCGCGCCCGGTCAAAGGCCTGAATCATGGTGTCCAGATTCTTCTCGGGCGCGAGGCGGCCCAGGTACATCACCAGCGGCGCGTCGGGGGCGATGTGGTATTCGGCGCGGAAGGCGCGGCCGTCGGCGGCGTGGAACGCGGCCAGATCGACCGGATTGGGAAACAGCTCGACCTCTCCGTCATACCCGTACTCGCTGAGCATCTCGACCATCGCGCGGCCTGGAGCCAGCACCGCGTCCACCCGCCGTGCAAAGGCGCTGACGTGGGGGCGCAGCATGGCGCGGCCCACCGTGTGGGGCATGGGCGTGTAGTGCAGGTACTGGTCGTACTGGGTGTGGGCGGTATACACCACGGGTGCGCCCGAGAGCCGGGACCACTTCAGGGCCAGCCCGCCGGCCAGAAAGGGGTGCATGGTATGCAGCACGTCCAGATCGCGCAGCGGAAGGCGGGCGGTCAGCAGCGGTCCCGGAGCGAGCATCACCGGGTAATCCGCCGGAGCGCCCAGGGCCCGCGCTCCGGCAAAGGAACTGTTCAGGCGGTAGACGCCTTCCTCGTGGGGCGGCATCTGCGGGTGGCGCGGCGCAAAGATCCGCACCTCGTGGCCCAGGGCCCGCAGTCCCCGCGCAAACAGGGCGGTACTGGTCGCCACGCCATTGCGAGACGGCAGGTAGGTCGCGGTGATCAGGCCAATTCGCACGCTGCTGAGCAGTCTAGAACATGCGGCGTGCCGGCAGCGTCTGCGGGAGGGGGGTCACCGTGGCTGGAAAGTCCCCTGCGCCGCGGCTCCAGCGAGTGTTTTGCAGGCCGCTTGCCCGTTTCCAGCCGGCGGCGCGGTCCCGTATGCTGGGCCGTATGACTGCCTCCTCCCGTTCTTCCACGCCCGCGCCGCTGCTCATTCCCTGTGTGGATATTCAGGCGGGCCGCGCCGTGCGGCTGTACGAGGGCGATCCTGACCGCGAAACGGTGTACTTCGAGTCACCGCTGGAGGCCGCGCGCCACTGGGTGGCCCTGGGCGCGGAGCTGCTGCATCTGGTGGACCTGGACGCGGCGACCGGGCGCGGCGAGAACCGCGCCGTGATCCGGCAGATTGTGGCCGAGCTGGGCGTGCCGGTCGAGGTGGGCGGCGGCGTGCGCGACCGCGCCGGGGCCGAGGAACTGCTGCGCGGCGGGGTTCAGCGGGTGGTGATCGGTACCGCCGCCGTGCGCAGCCCCGAACTGGTGGCCGACCTGATCGCCGCGCACGGCCCCGAGCGGGTGGTGGTCAGTCTGGACGCCCGTGGGCTGGAGGTTGCCACCCACGGCTGGGCCCAGGGCAGCGGCGTGCAGGTGGCCGACCTGACCCCCACGCTCGCCGGGGCGGGACTGGAGACCCTGATTTTCACCGATGTCACCCGCGACGGCACCCTGCGCGGTCTGGACCGCGAGCTGATGCGGCAGGTGCGCGGCCTGTGGCGGGGCACCCTGATCGTGGGGGGCGGCGTGGCCGACCTGAACGACGTGCAACTGCTGGCCGAGGAAGGCATTGAGGGAGCCATCGTCGGACGGTCCATCTATGAGGGCACCCTGGCCTATCCGCTGACCTGGCCGGTCGACAGCTCTGTGGGATAAGGCTTCAGGGCGCGGGCGGAGTGCCGGGCTGGCACTCCGGGCACAGCCCCATAAATTCCAGGCGCACATCGGTCACCTGAAATCCGGCCGGTAAAGCCGCCGCCGACAGCTGGGGCCACTCGACGGCTTCCACGTCAAAGATCTTTCCGCAGCTCCGGCATACGGCGTGGTGGTGGTGGTCCCCGGTGTGGCGGTAGTCGTAGCGGGTCGCCTGTCCGGCGCGTTCCAGGGTCACGACCACACCGTCACGCACCAGCGCGTCAAGGGTACGGTAGACCGTCCCCAGGCTCACGCTGGGCAGGTTGTTGCGCACCTGCGCGTGAATCCAGGCCGCGTCGGGGTGTGAACGGGCCGCCTGAAGCACCTCGATCACCGCCGCCCGCTGTTTGGTCTGCCGCACCATCGTCATGAACGCAGTCTAGCAAACGGCCTCCGGGCTGTTTGGGAACGCCGTCGCCGTGGTGCGTCGGCGCTGCCCTGCAGGGCTGACCCCTTGTGCTCGTTCAGCAAAACCCGTAGAACACTGAACGATGCCCCGTCGCCTGCTGCCCCTGTTGACCGACCGGCCCCAGTCCGGTGATGTCCTGGGCGCCCGGCTGGGTGTGAACCGTGTGACGGTCCGCACGCTGGCACACGCGCTGATCGAGGAGGGCGTGCCGCTGAGTGTCTCCCGCGCCGGGTATGCCCTGGAGCCGGGCACGCCCGCGCCGGGGATGGTCCGCCGGGACGGCGAGCTGGGGCGGGCCCTGCGGTACCGGGGCACCGTGGGCAGCACCCAGGATGAGGCCCGCGCCTGGGCCGACGATCCGCAGGACCCGGCCCCGCACGGAGCCGTGGTGGTCGCCGAGCGACAGACCGGCGGGCGGGGGCGGCGCGGGCGGGCGTGGACCACGGCTTCCGGCAGCCTGGTCTTCAGCGTGCTGCTGCGGGGCCCCGGTGAAACGGGCGGGCTCAGCCTGACCGAACTGGCCCTGTTGCCGCTCGCCGCCGGGGTGGCCGTACACGCCGCCTGCGGGGTGGGCGGCCTGAAGTGGCCCAACGACCTGCTCAGCGCCGACGGGCGCAAGCTGGCGGGCATCCTGCTGGAGGCCGACCTGCGCGGCGAGGAGGCCCGGCGCGCGGTGCTGGGCATCGGCCTGAATGTGACGGCAGCTCCGGCGGGAGCGGCCCACCTCGCCGAATTCCGGCCCGAGGTGACGCGGGCGGGGGTGCTGGAAGCCCTGCTGCCACAGCTGGAGCGCTGGCTGCGGGCCTCACCCGCCGAGATTCTGGCCGGCTGGGAAGCCGCGAATGTCACCCTGGGGCGCACCGTGCGGGTGCAGACCCCACGTGGGGTGCTGGAGGGCATGGCCGGGCGGCTTGACGCGCACGGCAGCCTGATCGTCCAGACCCCGGACGGGCCGCACACGGTCAGCGCCGGGGACGTGGAACTGGTGGGCCGCCTCACGGAAGGCCCCGCGCCGTAGGTGCCTGGCCCCCGCCGTTTGCCTCCCCTTTTTTCGCCCCCCACAAGGAGAAGACCCCATGACCCAAGCTGCCCACCCCACCCTGGCCCGTACCCTCGCTCCCGCCTCCGGCCTGACCCGTGACCTGCTGCTGATCGCCGGCGGCGCGGCCCTGATCGGCCTGCTCGCCCAGGCCGAGGTGCCCCTCAAACCCGTGCCGGTCACGCTGCAGACTCTGGGCGTGCTGCTCGTCGGCGCGGCGCTGGGCTGGAAACGCGCCTTCGCGGCGCTCGCGCTGTACCTCGCCGCCGGGGCCGCCGGACTGCCGGTGTTCGCGGGCGGCAGCGCCAGCCTCGCCAAGTTCGCCGGTCCCACCGGGGGCTACCTGCTGTCGTACCCGTTTGCCGCCGCGCTGGTGGGCTTTCTGGTGCAGCGCTTTGGCCTGGACCGCCGCGTGTCCGGCACGGCCCTGGCGATGCTGGCGGGCAGCGCCGTGATCTACGCCCTGGGCCTGTCGTGGCTGAGTCTGGTCACCGGTCTTAAGGGGCAGGCGCTGCTGACGGCCGGCCTGACGCCCTTCCTGCTGGGAGACGCCCTGAAGCTGGGGCTGGCTGCGCTGCTGCTGCCGGGCGTATGGGCGTGGGTGCGCCGCCGCTGACCCCCAGTCGTCTGCGCCGCTGGCCCCCACCTTCACTCGGGTGGGGGCCAGCTCTTGCAGACGGGTTGTCGATGCCCCCGGTTCTTGAAGCCCCGTCCGGAAGTGGCCTCAGTGTGGCCTGCAGGCGCGGCCGGACACATCCGCCGAAAGGGGGAGGGCCAGGGTAGGCCGGATGGCGCAGACGGTGGGGCTCCAGCGGCTGGCCCCGCTGCACGTCAAGACCGGGCCCCTAGAAAAAGTCCCCCGCCGCCTGGCGGCCTGACAGATTTTATGAGATTGGACGGAAAACGAGTTGCCAGCCGACCTCAAGGGTGGTTTGAGGAGGGGCGTG